>JALRFN010000016.1 GCA_023268425.1 Burkholderiaceae bacterium
AGTTGCGTGAGGAATTGACCGCGTTGTTCTCGACGGGTCAATCCACCGTGGTTTACGCCACCACCGAGCCGGCTGAGGCCTTGATGCTGGGCGGCTTCACTGCAGTCATGGACGCGGGCGAATTGTTGCAGCACGGGCCCACGGCCGAGGTGTTTCATCGCCCTGCGTCCTTGCGCGTGGCGCGCGCCTTCAGCGACCCACCCATGAACCTGCTGAGCGCGCAGCGCCAAGGCGAGGCTTTGGTTTTGCGCGACGGCACGGCCTTGACGCTGGGCGATTTGCCCGAGACGCCTCGCGAGTTGGTGTTGGGCTGTCGCGCGCACAGCGTGCGCTTGCAGGCGAGGCCGGGTGATGTGGCCTTGAGTGGTCGCTTGGAATTGGCCGAGATTTCTGGCTCGGACACGTTTTTTCACATCCACACCGGCGCTGGCGACGTGGTGGCGCAACTCAGTGGCGTGCACGAGGCCGAGTTGGCCGCGCCCATTCAAGTGCACTTGGCGGCCGATCAGTTGTATGTGTTTGATGCGCAAGGGCCGCTGCTGTCGGCACCCGCCCGCGCGCCAAGGGGCCACTGATGGCGCGAATAGAACTCAAGCTGGCCCATGCCTACCTGCCCAACCCACAAAGCGACGACGATTACGCCTTGCTGCCGCTGGACTTGTGCTTCGCCGACGGCGGCGCTTATGCGCTCTTGGGCCCCTCGGGCTGCGGCAAGTCGACCATGCTCAACCTGATTTCTGGGCTGTTGGCGCCTTCGCACGGCGATGTGCGCTTCGACGGTCAAGTGGTCAACGCGCAGACCCCGCAGCAGCGCAACATCGCGCAGGTGTTTCAGTTTCCAGTGATTTACGACACCATGACCGTGGGCCAAAACCTGGCCTTTCCGTTGAAGAACCGCGGCTGGGACGCGGCGCGCACGCGCAAGCGGGTGGGTGAAATCGCCGAGATGTTGGGTCTGAGCGCCTCGCTGAACCAACGCGCCGCCGGTTTGAGTGCGGACCAAAAGCAAATCATTTCGCTGGGCCGTGGTTTGGTGCGCCCTGACGTGTCGGCGGTCTTGTTTGACGAGCCGCTGACCGTCATTGACCCGCACCTGAAGTGGCAGCTGCGGCGCATGCTCAAGCAGATTCACCATGAGTTGAAATTGACGCTGATTTACGTCACCCACGATCAGGTCGAGGCCTTGACCTTCGCCGACGAGGTGGTGGGGATGTCGCGCGGCCGCGCGGTGCAGGTGGGCACGCCCGAGGCCTTGTTCGAGCGCCCAGCGCACACCTTTGTCGGTCACTTCATCGGCTCGCCGGGCATGAACTTCTTGCCCGTACGCAGCGATGGCCAGCACATCGAAGTCGCTGGTGAACGCTTGGATGGAGGGCGCCGTTTGCCTGTGGGTGACTTGACCCTGGGTGTGCGGCCCGAGTATTTGTCGCTGCTGCCTTCCGGTGGCGACGGTCTTGGCGCCCAGGTGACGCGCGTGCAAGACGTGGGTACCTATGGCTTGATCAGTTGCACGGTGGGCGCGCACAGCGTGAAGGTACGGGTCTCGCCCGATCAGGCGCTGCCCGGGGTTGGCGACAGCGTGCGCTTGGACGTGGTCAACGCCCACAGCTGTTACTACCAGAACGAGGAGTTGCTGCCATGAGTGCAACAAGCAAACCCGTCAACAACGCGGCGTGGTGGCTGGTTTTGCCGGTCATCTTGTGCGTGGCCTTCTCCGCGATCTTGCCGCTGATGACGGTGGTGAACTATTCGGTGCAGGACATCATTTCACCCGAGCGCCGGGTGTTTGTCGGCGTGGAATGGTTTGTCGAGATGATGCGCGACGAGGAGTTACACGGTGCCTTGTGGCGCCAAATCCAGTACTCGCTGTCGGTCTTGCTGATTGAGGTGCCCCTGGGCATTGGCTTGGCCTTGTGCATGCCCGCGCAGGGTTGGAAGTCTTCGGCCACCTTGGTGATTGTGGCCTTGTCGTTGTTGATCCCATGGAACGTGGTCGGCACGATTTGGCAGATTTTTGGCCGCACCGACATCGGCTTGCTGGGTCACAGCCTGGAGGCCTTGGGGCTCGACTACAGCTACACCGGCAACCCCGGTGACGCTTGGGCCACCGTGCTGATCATGGACGTGTGGCACTGGACGCCGCTGGTGGCGCTGCTGGCTTTTGCGGGCCTGCGCAGCATCCCTGATGCTTATTACCAAGCCGCACGCATCGACGGCGCGAGCCGCTGGGCGGTGTTTCGCTTCATCCAACTGCCCAAGCTGCGTGGCGTGTTGATGATTGCGGTGCTGCTGCGCTTCATGGACAGCTTCATGATTTACACCGAGCCCTTTGTGTTGACTGGCGGAGGCCCCGGCAACGCGACGACCTTTTTGTCGCAGTACCTGACGCAAAAGGCCGTGGGTCAGTTCGACTTGGGTCCAGCGGCCGCGTTCTCTTTGATCTATTTCTTGATCATCTTGTTGTTCAGTTTCGTGCTCTACAACTGGATGCAATCCATTGGCACGCAAGACCAAGCGGGAGCCGGTCATGAGTAAATCGCGCTTTTCCTTCAAGACGCTGTTCTTGCTCGCTTACATGGTGTTCGCGCTGTTGCCCATCTACTGGATGGTCAACATGAGCTTCAAGACCAACGAAGAAATTTTGTCGACTTTCAGCCTGCTGCCGCAAGGCTTCACGCTGGACAACTACATCACCATCTTCACCGATCCGTCTTGGTATTCGGGCTACATCAACAGCTTGATTTACGTGAGCATCAACATGGTGATTGCGGTGGCGGTGGCTTTGCCCGCGGCCTATGCGTTCTCGCGCTATCGCTTCATTGGCGACAAGCACGTGTTCTTCTGGTTGTTGACCAACCGCATGACGCCGCCGGCGGTGTTTTTGCTGCCCTTTTTCCAGCTCTACACGACACTGGGTTTGATGGACACGCACATCGCCGTGGCGCTGGCCCACTTGTTGTTCAACGTGCCTTTGGCGGTGTGGATTTTGGAAGGCTTCATGAGCGGTATTCCCCGCGAAATCGACGAAACCGCCTACATCGACGGTTACAGCTTCCCACGCTTCTTCGTCAAGATTTTCCTGCCTTTGATCAAAGCGGGCGTCGGTGTCGCGGCCTTCTTTTGCTTCATGTTCTCCTGGGTGGAGTTGCTGCTGGCGCGCACGCTCACCAGCGTCAATGCCAAGCCCATTGTGGCGACCATGACGCGCACCGTCAGTGCCTCGGGCATGGACTGGGCGACGCTGGCTGCCGCCGGGGTCTTGACCATCGTGCCGGGGGCCATCGTGATTTGGTTCGTGCGCCATTACATCGCCAAGGGCTTTGCCATGGGGAGGGTGTGAGATGTTGGATTGGATGTATTGGACGACGCCAG
>JALRFN010000062.1 GCA_023268425.1 Burkholderiaceae bacterium
GAGCCCAAACTGGTGATCAGTGAGTTTTTTGCAAACAGCAAGTAGTCCGAGCGCTCCTGCACCTCGGTGAAGTTCTCCAGCGTGGGCGTGAAGCTCAGCAGCGGCGGCACGGCGATGGCTTGCAGCTCGGTCTTGAACGCGGTCAGCATCATCCAGCCCAGCGGGAAAAACAGCAGCAGCGTGAGGCCCCAAGCCAGTGCGGTGCGCGGCCACAGCCAAGGTGAGCGGGGTGGGGGGGTGAAGCGGCTCATGTCAACAACTCCTTAAGCGTCGAGGTTTTTGCCGACCATGCGGATCAAAAACACCGCCGCGATGTTGGCCAAGATGATGGCGAAGACCGCACCGGCCGAGGCGGCACCGGCGTCAAAGTTCAGCAGCGCTTGCTTGAAGATCAAGAAGGCCATGTTGGTCGACGCGTCGCCCGGGCCCCCACCCGTGGTGGTGAAAATTTCGGCAAAGATGGAGACGAGGAAGATCATCTCGATCATCACCACCACCGCAATCGAGCGGCTCATGTGCGGCAGGTAGAGGTAGCGCAGTTGCTGGCCGTAGTTGGCGCCGTCCATGCGCGCGGCTTCGAGCTGTTCGCGGTCCATGCTTTGCAAGGCGGTGATGAAGATCAGCATGGCAAAGGGCAACCACTGCCAGGACACCATGATGATGATGGACAGCAGCGGCCAGTCTTGCAGCCAGTTCACCGGCTCGGCGCCAAAGAAGGCCCACACCTGCGCCAGCACGCCGTAGATGGGGTTCATCATCATGTGCTTCCACAACAAGGCGTTGACCGTGGGCATGACAAAGAACGGCGAGATCAACAACACGCGCACCAGCCCGCGACCGGGAAACGGCGCGTCAATCAGCAAGGCGATGGCCAAGCCGGCGATCACGGTGATCAAGATCACGCTGCCCAACAGTTGCAGCGTGTGCCACACCGACGGCCAAAACGAGGGATCGGTGACAAAGAATTCGTAGTTTTCCCAGCCCGCAAATCCGGTGACGTCCGGTTGCAAGAGGTTGTAGCGAATGGCCGAGAAGTAAAGCGTCATCGCCAGCGGCACGATCATCCACAGCAGCAAGGAAACCACAGCGGGGGTCAGCAGCAAGCGCGGTAAGGTTCGGTTCGACATAAAGCGCGTCCAACACCAGAGAAAAACGGGCGGGTGGTGCGTCGCACCAGCCCCAACCCAAGGCGGGCCAGTCGCCGGCTGAGGACTCAGGTCTGAGCCATCAGCCGGCAGCCCGCTTCACACCACACAAAACACAGTCAAGCCACGGCCACCGAAGGCGGCAGCCGTGGGCGTTGGGCATTACTTGTAGTAGCCAGCGCGCTTCATTTGGCGATCAGCCGCCACTTGACCGGCCTTGAGGGCCGCGTCGACCGACTTCTTGCCTGCCAAAGCCGCGCTGATTTCTTGGCCCACCGCCGTGCCAATGGCTTGGAACTCCGGAATGCCAGCAAACTGCACGCCCTGATAGGGTGACTTGGGCAGGGTCTGGTCGTGCACGTCCACCGCTTCAATGGCCTTGAGCTCCATGGCGCCAAAACGCGAGACCTTCTGGAACTCGGGGTAGGCGTAGGTTGATTTGCGGTTGCCCGTGGGCACAGTGATCCAGCCGTCGGTGTCGGCCACCAACTTCACGTAGTCCTTGGACGTGGCCCAGTTGATGAACTTCTGAGCAGCCGCCTCTTTTTTGGTGCTCTTGGGAATCGACAAGCCCCAGGACCACGAATAGCCCTTGCCTTTGTCCGTCACCGCAATCGGCGCCTTGGCAAACGCCACCGTGTCAGCGATCTTGCTGAACTTGGGATCAGACAAGGAACCCGCCGCGCTGGTGGCATCGATCCACATGCCGCACTTGCCACCGGCCATCAGGTTGAGGTTCTCGTTGAAGCCGTTGGCAGAGGCGCCTTTGGGGCCGTACTTGGTCATCAAGTCCACGTAAAAGCCAATGGCATCGTGCCAGGGCTTGGTGTCGACTTGCGGTTTCCACTGCATGTTGAACCACTGGCCCCCGTGGACGTTGACCAAGGTGGTCAGGTAGGCCATGTTCTCGCCCCAGCTGGGTTTGCCGCGCAAACAAATGCCGTAAATGCCATTGGCCGGGTCGTTGACCTTGGCCGCGAAGTTGGCCACGTCTTGGTAAGTCGGCTGCTCAGGCAGCGTCACGCCCGCTTTGTCCGCCAAGTCTTTGCGGTACATGGTGAAGGAGCTCTCGCCATAGAACGGCGCCGAGTACAGCTTGCCCTCGTAAGACATGCCGCCACGGATGCCCGGCAGCAAATCGTCGATGTCGTAGTTGGCATCGGTCTTGATTTCCTTGAGCCAGCCCTTCTTGCCCCACAGCGGCACTTCGTACATACCAATGGTCATGATGTCGAACTGGCCACCGCCAGTGGCGATGTCCGTGGTCAGACGCTGGCGCAGCACGGTTTCTTCCAAAGTCACCCACTTGACCTTGATGTCGGGGTTGGCTTTTTCAAACACGGGGGTGAGTTTTTGCATCTCAATCATCTGGCGGTTGTTCACCGTCGCGATGACGATTTCGGTAGCTGCTTGGGCAGCGCCTGTCGCCAGCACAGCGGC
>JALRFN010000116.1 GCA_023268425.1 Burkholderiaceae bacterium
AGCAGCCCTGGAACGTGCTGGCCGCGTTGTTCCTCCTTGCTGGCAGGAGCCAGCCGCGTCGTCACGCCTTGCCGGCTCATCCCAGGACCGCCCACTGGGGTGCACCCAACCGCCGGGTTTAGGTTCAGAGAATTCGGCTGATGATCAAGGTGGCAAAAAACACCACCGCAGCACCCAGTGTCCACTTGAGTATCGCCAAACCCCAGTGGCGAAAGCGCTCATGCCCAGTGAAGATGTAAGCACCAAAGGCCAGCACCGCGGCCAAGGCCAACAGCAACACCAACGCGCGCGCGGCCAACATGATTAAAACGCGGGCACCAGTTGCGCGAAGCCTTTGGGCGCTTCGCGGTGATGTTCAAAGCTGACGATCTCAAAGGCATCGGGCTCAGCCAGCAAGGCGCGCAGGAGTTGGTTGTTCATGGCGTGGCCGGACTTGTATGCGTTGTAGGCAGCCAGCAAGGGTTTGCCCAACACGTACAGGTCGCCCATGGCGTCTAAGATTTTGTGCTTGACGAATTCGTCTTGGTAGCGCAAGCCATCCGCGTTCAAGACCTTGGCGTCGTCCATGACGATGGCGTTGTCCAAACCGCCCCCCAGCGCCAAACCATGGCTGCGCATGGTTTCTACATCGCGGGTGAAACCAAAGGTGCGCGCCCGTGCGATGTCGCGCGCGTAGCGACCGCTGCTGAGGTCAAACTCCACCACCTGTCCGGTGGCGTTGACGGCGGGGTGGTCAAACTCAATTTCAAAACGCAATTTGAAGCCGTGAAAAGGCTCCAAGCGTGCCCACTTGTGGGCGCGGGTGCCGACGCCCTCTTCAACCATGATGGGCCGCTTGACGCGCACGAAGCGCTTGGGCGCATTTTGTTCAACGATGCCTGCGCTTTGCAGCAGGTACACGAATGAGGCTGCAGAACCGTCCAAGATGGGGACTTCTTCAGCGGTGATGTCCACGTACAGGTTGTCCAAACCCAGCCCAGCGCATGCGGACATCAAATGTTCGACGGTGTTGACCTTGGCGCCGTCGCGACCCAAGGTCGAGGCCAGGCGGGTGTCGATCACGGCCTCGGCGCTGACCGGAATGTCAATCGCTTGGGGCAAGTCGACGCGGCGAAACACAATGCCAGTGTCTGGCGGCGCTGGCCGCAAGGTCAGCTGCACACGCACACCACTGTGTAAACCCACGCCTGTGGCTTGGGTCAGTGATTTGAGCGTCTGTTGTTTCAGCATGTGCTTGATTTTAGTGAGCGCGCAAACGGCGCGCACGCGGGCTCGAGCAAGCCCCTGAACCGTGCTGGCGCACGATGCAGGGGCCCCCTGAAGGCTGTTGCCCGCGTGTGTGCCGGGGCTCAGTCGGCTTGCTTGCGCAAGAAGGCCGGGATCTCAAAGTCTTCCATGCCACCCGAAGACAAGGCGTTGACGCGCTCGGTCGCTTGGGTGCGGTTTTGGAACCACACGCGTGGAGCGGTTGTCGGCAGGCTTTCGTAACCCGTCACACCCGCCGAGTTGCCGCTGGCTTCGGCCGGCGCCGCAGCCACCGCGTCATCGGTGCCGGTGCGGATCACCTGCAAAGTCGGCGCATGGCGTTGCGCGTTGGCGCGCTGCAAGCCCGTGGCCACCACGGTCACGCGGATTTCATCACCCAAGCTGTCGTCGTAGGCGGTGCCGTAAATGACGTGGGCATCTTCGGCCGCGTAGGCGCGGATGGTGGCCATGGCTTGGCTGGACTCTTTCAGCTTCAGTGAACCCTTGGCGGCGCTGATCAGCACCAAGACGCCGCGCGCGCCGGACAAGTCGATGCCTTCGAGCAGCGGGCAAGCCACTGCTGCTTCGGCGGCCACGCGCGCGCGGTCTTCACCGGCGGCGGTGGCTGTGCCCATCATGGCTTTGCCCGGTTCGCCCATGACGGTGCGCACGTCTTCAAAGTCGACGTTGACGTGGCCGGGCACGTTGATGATCTCGGCGATGCCGCCCACGGCGTTTTTCAACACGTCGTTGGCATGCGCAAACGCTTCCTCTTGCGTCACGTCATCGCCGTAGACTTCGAGCAGCTTGTCGTTCAAGACGACGATCAGCGAGTCCACGTTGGCTTCCAACTCGGCCAAGCCATTGCTGGCGTTGGTGGCACGCTTGGCGCCCTCGAACTCAAACGGGCGTGTCACCACGCCCACGGTCAGCACGCCCATTTCCTTGGCCACGCGTGCGATCACGGGCGCTGCGCCCGTGCCCGTGCCACCGCCCATGCCGGCCGTGATGAAGAGCATATCCGCGCCTTCAATGCATTCGTGAATGCGGTCACGATCCTCCATCGCTGCCTGACGGCCGATGTCCGGGTCGG
>JALRFN010000140.1 GCA_023268425.1 Burkholderiaceae bacterium
CGCGGCCTTTGGCCCCGCAGTACCTGACCATGGCGGTCACCATGGTGGGGGTCGATTTGCTGGTCATGGCGGTCTACACCGGGCTGGCCGCGCGGGTGTTGCGCCTGTGGCGTCAGCCCCGACACCAGCGGGTCATGAATCGGGTGTTCGGTGGCTTTTTCGTGCTGGCCGCTTCGGTCTTGGCCTTGTTCCGCCACGCGGTGCGCTGAGCGCAGACGCGCCGCGCAAGGGCTTCACGAAAACTGCATGCGCAACTCGCGCTTCAAGACTTTGCCGCTGGGGTTTTTCGGCAGCGCCTCGACAAAGGCCACGCGTTTGGGCACTTTGAAGCCGGCCATGTGGCTTTGGCAATGCGCCATGACCTCGGCTTCGCTCAGGCTTTGCCCGGCTTTGACGACGATGATGGCGGTCACGGCTTCAACCCACTTGGCGTCGGGCAAGCCGACCACGGCCACTTCACTCACCGCGCTCAAGCCGTAAATGCACTCTTCAACCTCGCGGCTGGCGACGTTTTCGCCACCGGTTTTGATCATGTCTTTCGTGCGGTCGACCACCGTGATGTAGCCCTCGTCGTCGATCACGGCCAGGTCGCCGCTGTGGAACCAGTCGCCGCTGAAGGCGGCGGCGGTCTTTTCGGGGTCATTGAAATAGCCCAGCATCAGGTGGGGCGAGCGGTGGACGATTTCACCGATCTCGCCGATCGCCACGTCTTGCATGGCGTCGTTGACCACGCGCGTGTCGACGTTGAGCACGGCCTTGCCGCAGGAGCCGGGTTTGCGCAGTTGGTCGTCTGGGCCCAGCATGGTCGCCAGCGGCGCGATCTCGGTTTGGCCGTAGAGGTTCCACAAGCGCACTTGGGGCAGCCGGCTGGCCAGTTCTTTCAAGACCTCCACCGGCATGATGGAGGCGCCGTAATAGCCCTTGGCCAGGTGTTGCAGCTTGGCCGGGTCGAAGGCGGGCGAGCGCAAAAGCGCAATCCACACCGTGGGCGGCGCGAAAAAGCTGTTGATCTCAAAGCGCTGCAACAAGTCCAGCAAATGGTCGGGCACCGGCTTGCCGGTGATGACGTTGGTGCTGCCCATGTAGATGGCCGGGCCAAAGAACACGTCGAGTTGCGCGCAGTGGTACAGCGGCAGCGCGTGCAAGGCGCGGTCGGCTTCAGCGATCTCGGCGTTGATGACGCAAGAGACGTACTGCCACAGCACGGCGTCGTGGGTCAGCATGGCGCCTTTGGGGCTGGACTCGGTGCCGCTGGTGTAGACGATTTGCGCCAAGTCTTGGCTGCCCAATTGCACGGGGGGCAGCGCCTCTGTGCAGGCGACCAAGGCGTCAAAGGGGTGCATGCCCGGCGTGGGCGCGCTGGGGTCTTCGCTGGGCAGCCAAATGTATTGGTGCACTTGGGTGTCCAGCGCCGCGGCGGCTTGGGCCAGCTCGCTCAAGCCGCTGTCGGTGGCCAGGGTTTGCGCGCCGCTGTGGCGCAAGATGTAGGCGACCTCTTCGGCCTTGAGCATGAAGTTGATCGGCACCATGACCGCGCCACGCCGCGCCAAGGCAAAGCGCAAGGCCGCGAAGCCGTGCGAGTTGCGCGCCAGCACCGCCACGCGGTCGCCCTCGCCAATGCCGAGGTGGTGCAAGCCCGCCGCCATGCGGCTGACCAGCGCGTCAAATTCGGCGTAAGTCCAGCTCGTGTCGCCACAGACGATGGCGGTTTTGCTGGGCAAGCGCCGCGCGGTGCGGTGCAGGGCGTCGGCGATGGTTTGGCGGCGAACGATGGGTGAAAGTTCTTGCATACTGGGCCTCCATGGCATGTGAAACGTAGCCCGGAGTTTTGCTGCCCGCACCAAACGATTGGGTCGCTTGGGCGTCATTCAAATGGAGATGCCAATTTTCTGGAGTCCTTATTCAGAAGCCGTGCTTCACCTGCTGCGGTTGCGACCTCTCAGTTCCGGTGTGATTTGAATGCCCACGAGGTGGCGAATTGCCTGGCTATGAAAGAAGCGGAGTTCACTTTCAGGGCTCAATTTGGCATCAACCCATCGCGTTGGCTCAGCAGAGCCCTGTGGACCAAGGGGTGTAGGTCTGATGCAGTGCCGATTGTCACGGCTTGAATGAGATCTCGGCGCATGCGCGGCGCCCAAAATTTGCGGATGTGCTCTGAGATGGCGAGAACTGCGGCGTCTTGGTCTGGCCAGCTGGCGTGGAATTCGGCGATGCGGTTGGCCATGTTGACGAGGTTGGCGAGGTTCATGGTTCAGTTCTCTTGTAGGCGCTCTGGGAAGCTATAAGCCACCAGTTGGTGGGGACGCACAAAGCCGGCCAAGCACAGGTTGGCGGCCTGGGCGGTTTGCACGGCCAAGGCGGTGGGGGCAGACACCGCGGCCAAGACGCCAGCGCCCAATGCCACGGTTTTTTGCACCATCTCAAAGCTGGCGCGACTGGTGATCAGCACAGCACCCGCATTTGCGCTGATTTGCTGGCGCAGCATGGCGCCGATCAGTTTGTCCAGTGCGTTGTGGCGGCCCACGTCTTCGCGCAGGCAGGCGATGTCGCCTCGCCCGTTGACCCAAGCCGCCGCGTGGGTGGCGCCAGTGATGGCTTGCAGGGTTTGTTGTTGTTGCAGTTGTTCGTGTGCACGTACCAGCACCGAGGCGGGCAGGCCCACGCTGGCCACCGGCGCAAGCGAGCGTTGCACTTGCGTCAGGCTCTCAGCGCCACAGAGTCCGCAGCCTGTGCGGCCCGCCAAGCTGCGGCGGCGCTCGCGCACTCGCCACTCGATTTCGGCAGCAACCTCCAGGTGAAGCTCGATGCCTCTGTCTTGAACTTGTACGTCGACGCCGTACAGTTGGCCGGGGTGATCGATCAAGCCCTCGGAGTAGGCGAAACCCAAGGCAAAGTCTTCAAAGCTTCCGGGTGTGGCCATCATCACGGTGTGGCTGATGCCGTTGAGCACGACCGCGATGGCCACTTCTTGTGCCACGTGATCGGGCACAGGCGTTTGCCACTGGCCGTTTTGCCAGCGCTGCACGGACAGGCTCAGCGCGCCGGCGGCGCTGGGCGCGTCTAAGCTCAAGTCGTTGTCATTCACGCTCATGAATCGGCCGCTTCGGGCAGCAAGTCGCGCTGCTTTTTGCTGAACGCGCGGTAGCGCGACTGCCAAGCCGAAGGTTGATCCACAGCCACGACTTGCACGGCGGTGACTTTGTATTCGGGACAGTTGGTGGCCCAGTCCGAGCTGTCGGTGGTGATGACGTTGGCACCCGACTCGGGGAAATGAAAGGTGGTGTACACCACCCCCGCCTGCATGCGTTCGCTGACCTGGGCGCGCAACACGGTGCGGCCCGCGCGGCTTTCAATGCCGACCCAGTCACCGTTGTTGATGCCGCGCTCTTGCGCATCGTGCGGGTGAATCTCCAACACGTCTTGGTCGTGCCAGGCGCTGTTGGCGGTGCGGCGGGTTTGCGCCCCCACGTTGTATTGCGACAAGATGCGGCCAGTGGTCAACAACAGCGGGAAGCGGGCGGTGACTTTTTCGTCTGAGGCGACATACTGGGTGATGAAAAACTTGCCCTTGCCGCGCACGAATTGGTCGATGTGCATGGTGGCCGTACCTGCCTCCGGGGTGTGTTCATTGCATGGCCATTGCACGCTGCCCAGGCGTTCAATTTTTTCGTAGGTGACGCCTGCAAAGCTGGGCGTCAGCGCCGCAATTTCGTCCATGATTTGCTCGGGATGGGTGTAGGCCATGGGGTAGCCCAAGGCATTGGACAACAGCTGCGTGACCTCCCAATCGGCATAACCGGCTTGCGGCGGCATGGCTTGACGCACTCGGCTGATGCGGCGTTCGGCGTTGGTGAAGGTACCGTCTTTTTCCAAAAACGAGCTACCGGGCAAAAACACGTGGGCGTAGTGCGCGGTTTCGTTCAGAAACAGGTCTTGCACGATGATGCATTCCATGGCCGACAACGCGGCCTCCACGTGTTGCGTGTTGGGGTCCGATTGGGCGATGTCTTCGCCCTGGCAGTACAAGCCTTTGAAGCTGCCGTC
This sequence comes from Burkholderiaceae bacterium, assembly GCA_023268425.1. Lineage (GTDB taxonomy): Bacteria > Pseudomonadota > Gammaproteobacteria > Burkholderiales > Burkholderiaceae_C > RS62. The sequence goes on from JALRFN010000140.1 coordinate 4,045, forward strand.
CAGCGCGGCCTCAAACATGTTGGGAATGCGTAAGCCCGGCTCGGCGTTGAGGGTCACGCCCCACGCGGCGTCGAACTGGCTGCGCACGGTGGTGTCGCTGATGTGGCGATAGCCCGGTAACTCGTGCGGGAAGCTGCCCATGTCGCAACTGCCTTGCACGTTGTTTTGGCCGCGCAAGGGGTTGATGCCCACGCCCTCTCGCCCGACCATGCCGCAGGCCATGGCCAAGTTGGCGATGCCCAGCACCATGGTCGAGCCCTGGGCATGTTCGGTGACGCCCAGGCCATAGTAGATGGCCGAATTGGGGCCACTGGCGAATAAGCGCGCAGCGGCTCGGACTTCGCTTGCGGGCACGCCCGTGACCGCCTCACAGGCCTCGGGCGAGTTGTCTGCGCGGGCCACGAAGTCGCGCCACTCTGCAAAGCTGGTGTCGTCGCAGCGCTGGGCCACGTAGTCGCTGGCCAGCAGTCCTTCGGTGACGACCACATGGGCCAAGGCCGTGATCATGGCCACGTTGGTCCCGGGCTTGAGCGCCAAGTGGTGTTGCGCGCGCACGTGGGGCGATTCGACCAAGTCGATGCGACGGGGGTCGATGACGATCAGCTTGGCGCCTTGGCGCAAACGCTTTTTCAGACGCGAACCAAACACCGGGTGGGCATCGGTCGGGTTGGCGCCAATGACCATGATCACATCGGCTTGTTCCACGGATTTGAAGGTTTGCGTGCCGGCTGAAGTGCCCAGGGTTTGACCCAGGCCATAGCCCGTGGGCGAGTGGCAAACGCGTGCACAGGTGTCCACGTTGTTGGTGCCCAAAGCGGCACGAATCAGCTTTTGCACCAAATAGGTTTCTTCGTTGGTGCAACGGCTGGAG
>JALRFN010000178.1 GCA_023268425.1 Burkholderiaceae bacterium
GAAGGTCGCGTGATCTCTGAGGCCGAATGGAATGCCAAGGTCGACGAGTGGCTGCCCTCTGGCAACGACCGCGCCTTTGTGGCCAGCCTGATGGGCCGCGTCGTCGAGCCGGGCAAGTTTGCCAACTGGATTGCTCCCCCCGCCATGGGCATCAACCGCCAGCCGGTGGACTTCGAGTACGTGCGTTTCAACTGATGCATGATGTGCACCCACGGGGCCAAAGCGCCTGGGTGCACGCTCAAGCCGCTTGACGCCCAAGGGCCTTTGCTTCACACAGAGGCCCTTTTTTCATCGCCCCCCTTCATTTGTGAGTTCGCCATGTCTGAAGCCATCTTGAATCAGCACGTCATTGACCCGGAAATCTGCATCCGCTGCAACACCTGCGAAGCCACTTGCCCCATTGACGCGATCACCCACGACGCCAACAACTACGTGGTCGACGCCAGCAAGTGCAACTTCTGCATGGCCTGCGTGCCGCCGTGTCCCACGGGTGCGATCGACAACTGGCGGCAAGTGCCCATCGTCAAGGCCTACAGCCTCGACGACCAATACGCTTGGGACGAGCTGCCCGCTGAGTTGCCCGCCGAGGCGTTTGAAGGCATGGACGCAGCGGGCTCTGCCCAAGCACCCGCGGCGCCAGCTGCGGCAGCCAGCGAAACCCTGAGTGGCGGCTTTGGTGACTCGGGCGCGCAATCGTCGGTGGCTCCGGTGGCGGTGGGCGCCAGCGTGCCGCCGTGGTCAGCGGCACACGCCTTCACCAACCTCTACGCGCCCAAGGCGCCGCAGCCGTACATCGAAGCGACGGTAACGGGCAATGTGCGCGTCACCGAGGTGGGCAGTGACTACGACACCCACCACATCGTGCTGGATTTTGGCAACACCCCGTTCCCGGTCTTAGAAGGCCAGTCGCTGGGCATCATCCCGCCCGGTGAAGACGCGCGTGGCAAAGCCCACCACGCCCGCCAATACTCCATTGCCAGCCCCCGCAACGGTGAGCGCGCCGGCTACAACAACGTGTCTTTGACGATCAAGCGCGTGCTCGAAGACCACGATGGTCAACCCGTGCGTGGCGTGGGTTCGAACTACATGTGCGACTTGGCGGTGGGCGATAAGGTCAAGGTCATTGGGCCCTTTGGCGCCAGCTTCTTGATGCCCAACCACCCCAAGAGCCACATCGTCATGATCTGCACCGGCACGGGCTCGGCGCCCATGCGCGCCATGACCGAGTGGCGCCGCCGTTTGGCCGCATCGGGCAAGTTCGAGGGCGGTCAATTGAAGCTGTTCTTTGGTGCCCGCACCCGCGAAGAGTTGCCCTACTTTGGCCCGCTGCAAAAGCTGCCCAAAGACTTCATCGACATCCACTTCGCGTTCTCGCGCACGCCGGGTCAACCCAAAACCTATGTGCAAGACCTGTTGCGCCAAGACGCCGCCGCGTTGGTTCCCTTGTTGGCGGACCCCAATGCCTACTTTTACGTTTGTGGCTTGAAAGCCATGGAAGAGGGTGTGTTGGCTGCGCTGAAAGACGTCGCTGAAGCCGCAGGTCAAGACTGGGCGCAAGTGGCCGAAGACCTGCGCAAACAAGGTCGCCTGCACCTGGAAACCTATTGACCATAGAAGGCGCGCTGGGCTCTAACCCGCGCGCCTGTCGCCCCGTTCACTCAAGCCTTCAACACGCGCCACGTTTGCGACGAACGCCATGAAATTCGCCGACCTCTCCCCCGGTCAAGTCATCGAGACCACACCTTATCACTTGAGCGAAGCAGCCTTGTTGGCCTTTGCCCGCGAGTACGACCCGCAGTGGTTTCACATCGACGCTGCCGCAGCGAGTGCGGGCAAGTTTCAAGGCTTGATCGCCAGCGGTTGGCAAACCTGCGCGATTGCCATGCGCCTGGGCGTGGATCATGTCCTGGCAGGCTCCGAAGCCTTTGCCTCGCCCGGCGTCACCAACATCAAATGGCCGCGCCCCGTGCGCGCAGGCGATGATTTGCGCTTGCGCGCTACCTTGAACGAAGTGCGCCGCTCCAGCAGCAAACCCAACTTGGGCGTCTTGAACTGGCACTGGGCCCTGTTGAACCAACACGACGAGTTGGTGTTGGAGGTCGATGCCACCAGCCTGTTTGATCTGTCGCCTGCGTAAGCCGCGTTTCAAGCCGCACAGCGATACTCGGTCTTTGATGTTTTGCGCCCGCGTTGAGGCGCGCGATTATTTTTTGCAAGAGCCACAACCATGAACCAAGCCTTTATCTGTGACGCCATCCGCACTCCTATTGGCCGCTACGGCGGCGCGCTGTCCAGCGTGCGCACCGACGACTTGGGCGCCATCCCCATCAAAGCTTTGATGGCGCGCAACCCCAGTGTGGACTGGGCTGCGGTCAACGACGTGCTTTACGGTTGCGCCAACCAAGCCGGTGAAGACAACCGCAACGTCGCGCACATGGCCTCACTGTTGGCCGGATTGCCCATCGACGTGCCCGGCGCGACCATCAACCGCTTGTGCGGCTCTGGCCTGGACGCCGTGGGCTCTGCGGCCCGCGCCATCAAAGCCGGTGAGGCC
>JALRFN010000214.1 GCA_023268425.1 Burkholderiaceae bacterium
GGTGATTTTGTTGGTGCGTGTGCTGGGCTACGATTTTTTGCACGCCAGTGCGGTGGCCAAGTGCCTGAACCTGGCCTCCAATGTGGCGGCATTTGCCTTGTTTGCCGCCAAAGGTTATGTCTGGTGGGGGTTTTTGATTTGGACCGCTTTAGCCAACGTGGGGGGCAGCTTGTTGGGCTCGCGCTTGGCGATCAAACATGGCGCCGGATTTGTGCGCGTGGTGTTCGTCGTGGTGGTCAGCGCTTTGATCGTCAAAACCGGGCACGACGCTTATTTTTGAGGCGTCGCCGCAGGTGGGCTCGCTGCTGGCGCAGGGGCCGCGCGTACGGGGCCGTCTGCGCTGACGCTGACCTCAGCCACTGGGGTGGGCAGCCCAATGGGCGCCAAGCCTTCTCCGCGTTGCACCGCGCGGATGTCTTCGGGGCTGGGGTAGTGCCCCAGCAACACATAGTCAAACACCCGCCGAGCAATCGGCGCTGCACTGGTGGAGCCAAACCCCGCGTTTTCCACGATCACAGCCAAAGCCACTTGCGGCTTGTCCGCTGGCGCAAAGGCGATGTAGAGCGAGTGGTCGCGCTTGCGCTCGGCCAATCGATCAGCGTCGTAGCGGTCGGACTGGGCAATGGTCACCGCTTGTGCCGTGCCGGTTTTGCCCGCGCTGAGGTAAGCCGCGCCCGCAAAGGCGCCCCGTGACGTGCCTTGTTCGCTGACGCCCACCATGGCGCGGGTCACCAGTTGCAAGTGTTTGGGGTTGAGGCCCAGTGGCGTGGGCGGCGCTGTGGGCGCGGCGGCGTCACCGATTTGGCGCACCAAGTGCGGCGTGATGCGTTGTCCCCCGTTGGCCAAGGCGGCGGTGGCGGTGGCCAACTGCAACATGGTGAAGTTGTTGAAGCCTTGCCCAATGCCCAAAGACACCGTGTCGCCAGGCACCCAATTGCCGCGTTTGCCCTTGAAGGCTTGCAACTTCCAGGCCTTGTTGGGTAAGACACCGAGGGATTCGCCCGTGATGTCGATGCCCGTTGGTTGACCGAAGCTGAACGGTGCCATGAAGTCGTGGATGGCCTCCACCCCAAGTTCGTAGGCCAGTGAGTAGTAGTAGACGTTGCTGGATTTGACGATGCTGGTGTACAGGTCAACGGCACCCAAGCCCGCGTCGCCGTGGCTGCGAAAGCGGTGATTGCCCAACATCCAAAAACCAGGGTCTTGGATGCGGGTGTCCGGGCCGCGTGCGCCGCTTTGCAGGGCCAGCAAGGCCATGAACGGTTTGTAAGTCGAGCCGGGTGGGTAAGTGCCGTTGACCGCTCGATTCAACAAGGGGCGGTCAATGGATTCGTTCAAACGCTTCCAGTTGTCGACGTCGATGCCATCAATGAACAGGTTGGGGTCGAAGTTGGGCATGCTGACCATGGCCAAGACCTCGCCGCTTTGCGGCTCGATGGCAACCAAGGCTCCACGGCGCTTGCCGAACAACTGCTCGATCAGTTGTTGTAGCTTGATGTCCAAACTCAAGGTCAGCGTCTGCCCTGGGCGTGGTGAGACGCGCTCCAGTTCGCGGGTTGTGGTGCCGTCAGCGGCAGTTTCCATGCGCAAAAATCCGGTCGTTCCGTGCAGCACTTGTTCGTAGCTGTATTCGATGCCGCGCTTGCCGATTTCTTGCGTGCCCCGGTAGTTCGCCAAGGTCTCCTCGTCCCACTCGCGCATGCTGTCGCGGTCGCGGGCGCTGATGCGGCCGATGTAGCCCAAGCTGTGTCCTGCCACCTGACCCAGGGGGTAGCGGCGCACATATCGGGTTTGAACATAGACGCCGGGCAGTTCGAATTGACGCGCGCTGATGCGGGCCAATTCGGTGGGGTTGAGGTCGGCGCGCAGCGCCACCGGGTCATGCGCACGCAGGTCTTTGGCTTGGCGCTCAAAGCGCTTGAGGTCGTTGTCGCTGATCTCGATGATTTTCCCCAGCGCGCGCAGCGTGGCGGGGACATCGTCGATCTCGCTGCGCACCAGTTCCAGCACAAAGGCCTTGTCGTTGCGCGCCAGGGTGATGCCATGGCGGTCCAGGATGTCGCCTCGGCGTGGCGTGATGGGTTGCACCGCAATGCGGTTGCCTTCCGCCTGCGCTTGCAAGGTCTCATGGCGCAAGACCTGCAAATAAAAAGCGCGCGCAAAAATCAAACCCAGGCCCAGTAGCACCAAGCCGCCAGCCACCCAGACGCGCACCTGGAAGCGGTGCAGATCAAGCTCGATGTTGCGCAGCAAAGACATGGCGCGCGTTTAGAGGGGGCGGGTGTGGTCAGCCGAGGCAGAGCGGCGCTGGGGCCACTGCAGCCACCAAAACCACAGCGGCCACAACAGGGTTTCCAGTGCGGGCGCCAGCAACACCCACCAGCCTCCCCAAGTGCCATCGGTCAGTGCGCGCACCAACCACTGCAGCGCATGCGTGCCGAAAAACACCGGCATCAATTGCAAGGCCTGCTGGTTGGGGGTGAAAAAACTCAACCGGCGTTGCAGGCTGATGGCCAGAAACACCAACAGCACGTAGGCCAGTGCGTGTTGGCCCAGCAGCGAAGACGCATGTACGTCCATCAAGACACCGAACACAAACGCCACCGTCAAGCCGACGCGGTGCGAGGCGGTCAGCGCCCAAAACGCCAGGGTCAGCACCAGAAAGTCCGGCAAGCCTTGGGTTTGCCCTTGCAAAGCCATGCTCAAGGCCACGTTCAAGACAAAAGCCAACACCAAGCTGAAGGCGACAAAAGGCGTGGAGACGGGCAGCAAGACCGTTTGGCCAGGGCGCATGATCATGATGCGGGCTTTTCTTCGGGTGGCACTGGCGGCGCTTGACGCAGTGGCTCCAGCGGTTGCAACACCATCAAATCGCGGCTGGTGCTCAGGTGAGCCAGGGCTTTGGCAAACACCAATTCCGTGCTTTGGTCGGGGTTGCGCACCACACGGGTCACGCGCGCCACCGGCAGCCCGGGCGGGAACAGCCCGTCCAAGCCACTGGTGACCAAGGTGTCGCCTTCTTGCACGTCGGCGTTCGTGGGCACGCGCTGCATTTCCAGCGGCATCTCAGCCCAGCCCGAGCCCACCAAAATGCCAGAAGTTTGCGAGCGCAGGCTCATGACCGGGGTGTGCTGGCGGGTGTCGTGAATCAGCGTGACTTCAGCGCTGTAGGGCTGCACTTGGGTGACTTGGCCAAAAACGCCGTGGGCATCCAGGACCAAAGCCCCCATTTGGATGTGATGTTGGCTGCCATGGTCAATGACCACCCGCTCGCTGTAGGGGTCGGCCACGCGGTAGACCACTTGCACCACTTGGTTTTGCGTGCTCATTTGCGAGCGCAAGGCCAGCAATTCGCGCAGGCGCTCGTTTTCACCGCTCAAGAACGCGGCGCGTTGGCTTTGCTCGCGCAACTGCAGATTCTCTTTGGCCAAGGCCTGCGCGCGTGCTTGGGCTTGTTGAACGTCTTCAAAGCGCAGCACCCATTGGTTGAAGGAGCGCACAGGCTGCACCAAGGCCCATTGCAAGGGGTAGAGCACGCTGGCGACCGCGCTGCGCAAGGGCGTGGTCACCGACCATTGGCGATCGGCCACCATCAGGGCGATGGACAACAAGCTGAACACCAGCAAGCGCGCCAGTGCCGATGGGCCTTGGCGGAAAAACGCGGGTGCGGAGCGAAAGGAAACGGACGACGCCATAACAGGTCCTAAGTGTAGGGCCTGAACCGCGCAGGGGCGCGGTGGGGGCAGAGCGGCGGGTTTATTCGGAAGTGAAGACGGTGCCCAGTGCGCTCATGCGCTCCAAGGCGATGCCACAACCACGCACCACGCAGGTCAGCGGGTCTTCGGCAACCAGCACCGGCAAGCCGGTTTCTTCGGCCAACAAGCGGTCCAAGTCGTGCAACAAGGCCCCACCGCCGGTCAGCATCATGCCGCGCTCGGCGATGTCAGCGCCCAGCTCGGGCGGTGTTTGTTCCAGCGCGTTTTTCACCGCTGAGACGATTTGGTTCAGCGGTTCGGTCAAGCTCTCCAAGACCTCGTTGGAGGAGATCACAAAACTGCGCGGCACGCCTTCGGACAGGTTGCGGCCTTTGACTTCCAGCTCTTTGACTTCGCCGCCTGGATAGGCCGAACCGATCTTTTTCTTGATCAATTCGGCCGTGGGTTCGCCAATCAACATGCCGTAGTTGCGGCGGATGTAGTTGACGATGGCGTCATCAAAGCGGTCGCCGCCCACACGCACGCTGCCCTTGTAGACCATGCCGCCCAGAGAGATCACGCCGACTTCGGTGGTGCCGCCACCAATGTCGATGACCATGGAGCCCGACGCGTCAGAGACGGGCAAGCCCGCACCAATGGCGGCAGCCATGGGCTCTTCGATCAGGTAGACCTCAGAGGCGCCGGCGCCCAGGGCCGACTCGCGGATTGCACGGCGCTCGACCTGCGTGGAGCCGCAAGGCACGCAAATGATGATGCGCGGGCTGGGGCGCAGCATGGAGCGCGGGTGGGCCAGTTTGATGAACTGCTTGAGCATTTGCTCAGTCACCGTGAAGTCGGCGATCACGCCGTCTTTCATGGGACGAATGGCTT
>JALRFN010000229.1 GCA_023268425.1 Burkholderiaceae bacterium
CCATGGGTTACAACGGCGGCTTGGTCGCGGCTTTGGTGACTTTGTCGACCTTGGCAGCGATGCTCAGCCTGCCCTTCAGTTTGGGCGTGTTGTTGCCGCTGGTGGGCTGAGCAACAAATCCAGGCGGCGCTGTACCTGCTGCGCCGCTTCGGTTTGCCCGTCGGCCTCAAGCAACTGCTGTTGGGCCTTCAACCACACCCCCACGGCGCGCGACCACCCTTGCGCTGACGCCGTGTCCACCGCCACACGCGCCACCGCTGGGTCGCGCTGCCCCTGACGCCACAGCACCCCCGCAGCAACCAGGCGCGACCAAGCCAAGTCGACATCGGCGAGCGCAACGGCTCGACGATCCGGCGACGCTTGGGCCACACCGCGTTGGGTTTTCGGCAGTCGCCCAATGTCTTCTGGACTCGCCTGCGCCATCAAGTAGCGCGCATAGGCTTGGGTCTCGGCGCTCGCGTCGCCGAGGCCCGGCGCATGCGCACAATCCACGAAATCCAAGGCCGACACATGGGCGGCGCACGCCATCAAGTAAGTGCGCGCAACGGCTTCAGGATCTGCGCTGCGGCGTGCCTCGCGCTGGGCGCGGGCGAACTCGACCTCAGCCACTTTGTCGACGCCAGACAGGTAAGCGTCCACCGCTTGCTGCACCGCGCTGGCACTGGCGACTTGCCAATCGGGCACCGGCGCGCTGCCACAAGCCACCAAACCCACGCAGCTTGCAGCAGCTACCACCCCTCGCCATGTTTTGGCCCACGTGTTGCGCTCTGTCATGGCAGCTTGACCTCCACTTGACGCGCCAATGGCCACTTGGTGTTGATTTCGTTGATCAAGGCATCGACCTTGCGCAAGCTGGCCTCGACTTCGGCGCGCAGCGCCACCAAATCGGTGGTCGCTGCTTTGGTGTCGGCGGCAATGCCTTGCCCGCTTTTCAAAATGTCATCGACCTTGAGCATGCTTTCTCGGGTCTGCACCAACAACTGGGTCACGTTGGTCGCACTGGCGTTCAATTCGCTCATCAACCCCTTTTGACCAAACACCTGTCGATCGGCGTTTTTCACCATGCCATTGGCCGAGGCGACCAATTGGTCCAGCGTCTTCACCAGATCTTTGGCTGAGGTCATGATGGCCGCCACCGAAGCGGCATCTTGGTCGTTGCCCATCAAGACCCCCAAAGCACCGTGTTGGCCATTGAGTCGCTCGGTGGTTTGACGCAGGTTGTTCAGGGTCGCCACCATCGCCGATTGCTCGCTGGTCATGTTGGACAAGTGCTCCAGCAATTCACGCGCGGCCAGGGTGATTTTGGGGATTTGCGCCGAGACGTCACCAAACAAGACATCGCGTTCGGCCCCGTCGGGCAGCAACGGGCCCTCAAGCAAGCCCGTGTACGCTTTGAGCTGCGGGCTGCCAATCAAGCCTTTTTCCAGCACAAACACGCTGGACTCGCGCAGCCACTTGGCCTCTTTCTTAGGCACTTCGACCCGCAAACGCGCCCGTCCGTCGTCGTGCAAAGCCACCCGCGTGACCCGACCAATCGGGAAGCCCGCAAAAGTCATCTCCATGCCCACATCCACGCCCGTGGCGTCTTCGGCGACCAAGGTCAGGGTTTGCGACTGCTCAAACACGCCACGCGCGTACATCACGTAGACCACCGCGCCCACGACGATGGCGGCCAACAGCAGCAAAATCGCCGCCGCTTTGAGTTCCAAAGCACGCGGCAAACCCTCATCGGGCGACAGGCTCACAGATTTGCTGTCCATACTCACTCACGCGTAACTGCCCAGCAACGACAGGGCTTCAATCAGCAACAAGCTTGAAAACAAACGCGCAAAGGCCTTGAGTTCAGCCACCTTCAACTGGGCTTGTGGGTCCACCACCGCCACGCCCAGCGGCACCACCGACACCGCCAACGCAAACAGCGTGGTTTTGATGCCAAACACCACCACCGTGTCGGGCTTGAACACTTCGCCAATCATGCCCGTGAATTGCGCGACACCCCAAGGCGAAAAGCCATAAACCGTCAAATACGACAAGCCCAGGGCGACACACGAGGCCACAGCCGCCAACAGATACACGGCCACCACCCCGGCGACCGCTCGCGGCAACAACGGCCACAACAAATGCCCGGTTTGGTGCTGCGCCAGGGCGGCGGCGGTTTGCGCCCCTGGCATGGTCACGCGCAAAGAGACAAACAAAGCAGAAACCAAGGGAATGAGTTCCAACACCAAGGTGCGGGTCAAGACCTCCAGGGCATAACCACTGAGCCCATAACTGAGTGCTGTCGTCCACACAATGCGCACAATCACCAGGCTGATCAAGGCGGACAAAGCAATGAACCAAGGCAGGATGGGCGCGGTGGACACGTAGATGTGCGCCAAGATGCGCTTTTTGTAGTGCCCCCGGTAAGACGAAGGCGACAAGGCCAGCACCACCATTTGTGCACCCCAAAACAGCACCCGCCACCAGTTGCGCAGCCAGCGGCCAGCCATCACCGCCAGCAAACGAGCGGTTGCAAACCATGGTTCTAAAAACGAAAGCATTTCACCATCATAGCCAGTGCCAAGCCTTGCCCGCATCGGCTCAAGCTCATCGACAGGAAAGCTTGGGCTTTTGTCGCGCTTAGGGCTCGTATGCGTCGGCCAAGGCCCAGTCGATGTGTTCGCGCAGCATGTCACTGGCGGTGGCGCGCCGCGCCGCCAAGGCCGCTTGCATGGCTTGGCGCGTCTGCACATCCACGCCCGGTGCGCGCAAGGCATTGCCCAGGGCCACCGCCAAGTTGCGCGACCAGCGCGCAAAGCCCATGCGACGGATCGCACTGCCCTCGGTGTGGCGCAAAAATGCGGCCTCATCCCAGGCCCACAAGGCCAACAAATTTGCCTGCGGCCATGGCTCGCGCGCAGCGAAATCTGGCAAGCGCGTGGTTTGCGCGTATTTGTTCCAAGGGCACGCCAGTTGACAATCGTCACAACCGTAGATGCGGTTGCCCATCGCGGCGCGCAGCGCTAACGGGATGGGGCCATCATGCTCGATGGTGAGGTAAGAGATACAACGCCGGGCATCGAGTCGGTAGGGCGCCACAATCGCCCCGGTTGGACAAGCGTTGATGCACGCTGAACATTGACCGCAGTGGGCGCTCACCGCTTCGCTGGGCGGCAAGGCCAAGTCGACGTAGATTTCTCCCAAAAAAAACATCGAGCCACCGCTGCGGTTGAGCACCAGCGTGTGCTTGCCACGCCAGCCCTGGCCGCTGCGCGCTGCCAACTCGCACTCCAAGACCGGCGCGGAGTCGGTGAAGACCCGATGGCCCAAGGGCCCCACCGCATCAGCGATCTGCTCGGCCAAGCGCTGAAGGCGGCTGCGCAAGACCTTGTGGTAGTCGCGGCCGTGGGCGTAACGCGAGACCACCGCCTGAGTCGCTTGGCCTGTGCGCTGCCACGACACAGCCACCCAATCGTCGCCCACGCCCTCGGGCAGGTAGTCCATGCGCACGGTGATCACGCTGACCGTCCCAGGCACCAACTCGGCTGGGCGCGCACGTTTGAGGCCATGGCGAGCCATGTAGTCCATGCTGCCGTGAAAGCCTGCAGCCAACCAGGCTTGCAAGCCCGCTTCGGCGCTGCGCAAGTCGATGTCGGCCACACCCAGGTGCGCAAAGCCCAAGGCTTGCGCCCAAGTCTGCAGTTGCTTCATGGACAATGCGGGCTGTGTCATCATCGCGATTGTAAAAACCGCGTTGAGCGCTTGGTGACCCCAACCATCGGCCACGACCCAAACGCCGCATTCGGCCCGAACCCAACCGCCCGACCACCTCAGGCATGACCTTCCCCACGCTGGCCATCACGCTGACTGACGAAGACGCCACCCGTGCGCTGGCACAGGCCTTGGCCCAAAACCCAAGCCTGGCCGACGCGACCCTGTCGCTGTGGGGTGGTTTGGGCGCCGGTAAGACCACCTTCACCCGCCATTTGCTGCGCGCCTTGGGCGCGCAAGGACGCATCAAGAGTCCCACCTACGCACTGCTCGAGCCTTACGACGATTTGCCCGCGCCATGGGGCCGCTTGTCAGCCTGGCATTTCGACTTTTACCGCTTGCAAGACCCCAACGAGTACGAGGAAGCGGGTCTGGCCGAAGTCTTCGCCACGCCGGGTTTGAAAATCGTGGAGTGGTTGGAACAAGTCGCTGAACACGCGCCGGCTGTCGACCTCAGTCTCGACTTGTCCATCTTGGACGATGGCCAGCGCCAAGCCCGCTTGCAAGCGCACAGCGCGTGCGGCACCGCCTTGATCAAAGGTTTGCACAAATGAAACGCCGCGCGCTGCTCAAGGCGGGTGCACATGCGCTGCCCCTGTTGCTGCTGGGCAGGGCCGAGATCGCCTGGGGGGCCAACGTGGTGGCCGTGCGCATGTGGCCTGCGCCGGACTACAGCCGGGTGACCATCGAGTCCGATACGGCGTTGCAGACGACGCAAAATTTCGTGCCCAACCCGCCACGCCTGGCAGTCGACATCCACGGCCTCAGCTTGCAGCCAGAACTCAAAGAACTGGTCAACGAGCTCAAGCCCGACGACCCCAACATCGCCCGGGTGCGCGTCGCACAGTTCACCCCCGACACGGTGCGGCTGGTGCTCGACCTCAAACACGAGGTGCGCCCACAAGTCTTCACCTTGGCCCCGATTGCGCCGTACCAAAACCGATTGGTGCTGGACCTCTACCCCACCGTGGCGCCTGACCCCCTGGCCCAGTTGATCAACGAGCGTTTGCGCAGCATCGAAAACCAAGTCGCCAACGCCGACCCCCTGGGGCAGTGGTTGAGCCAAAACCCCAGCACACCCACTCGCCAAACGCCGCCCTTGCGCGAGCCTGCACACGTGGGACAAGCGCAAATCACGCCAGAGCGCGGCCGCCCCCCTGCGCCCGCGCCCAGCGAGCCCAGCGCGCAACGCTTCATCGTGGTGGCCTTGGATCCCGGCCACGGCGGCGAAGACCCAGGCGCCATCGGCCCCAACGGCACGCAAGAAAAAGACGTGGTGCTGCAAATCGCCCGACGCCTGCGCGAGCGCATCAACCGCAGCCGCGTGGGCGGCAACACCCTGCGCGCCTTCATGACCCGCGACGCCGACTTCTTTGTGCCGCTGCACACGCGCGTAGAAAAAGCCCGGCGCGTGCAGGCCGATTTGTTCATCAGCATCCACGCCGACGCCTTCACCAGCCCCGACCCCAAAGGGGCCAGCGTGTTCGCGCTCAGCACCCGTGGCGCCTCCAGCGCCATGGCGCGTTGGATGGCGAAGAAAGAAAACAACGCCGACTTGGTGGGCGGACTCAACGTCGCGGTACACGATGCGCAAGTGAAAAACGCGATGTTGGACATGAGCACCACGGCTCAAATCAACGACAGCCTCAAAGTCGGCACCAGCATGCTCAGCGAGCTGCGCCAAATCGGCAACCTGCACAAGCCCCGTGTCGAGCAAGCCGGCTTTGCGGTGCTCAAAGCCCCCGATGTGCCCAGCGTCTTGGTCGAGACGGCCTTCATCAGCAATCCCGAAGAAGAAGGGCGCTTGCGCAGCACAGAGTACCAAGAGGCCCTGGCCGACGCATTGATGGCCGGCATCATCCGTTACTTTGAAGCCCACCCACCCGCGCCGCGCCAACGGGTGTTGTGAAGCGCGTCAGGCCTTGGGCTCAGGCGAAGACTTGGCGCGCATGGCGCCGACGATCGCAATCACACCGGGGATCAAAATCAAGCCCCAAATCAGCAACTCCAAATTGGCCTTGACCCACGGCAAATTGCCAAAAAAGTAACCGGCGGCACCCACGCCCCCGACCCACAGCGTGGCACCAAGTACGTTGTACACCGTGAAGCCCATGCGTGACATCTCGGCCACGCCCGCCACAAAAGGCGCAAAGGTTCGGATGAACGGCATGAAGCGCGCCAACACAATCGTGATGCCACCGTAGCGCTCGTAAAACGCGTGCGCCTTGTCAAAGTGCTCGCGGTTGAACCAACGCGACTGCTCCCAGCCAAAGACTTTGGGGCCAAAGTAACGGCCAATGGAGAAGTTGAGCTGGTCGCCCAAAATTGCCGCCACCCACATCAGGCCCAGCGCTGTGCCCAAATGCATGTCACCCACGGCGGACAAAGCCCCCACAACAAAGAGCAAGGAATCGCCCGGCAAAAAAGGCATGACGACCAAACCGGTTTCGACAAACACAATCAAAAACAGCAAGGCGTAAACCCAGTTGCCGTAGTCACGCACAAAGGCCTGCAAATACTGGTCGATGTGCAGGATGAAGTCGATACCAAAAGCGATGAGGTCCATGGGCGGGAATTATCGTCGCAGGTCTCGGCAGCGCTGCAGACGCGCAAAAAAAGAGACCCAAGACGCGGACTTTCACGCGGCTTGGGTCAAGGGAGAAACCACAGGATCAAAAACGCGTCGTCAAGTCAATCCACGCACTGGGCAAGACCTCGACCAACTGCGTCTCCAACCACTTGTCCGCACCCAGCAAAATGGCCACACCCAGAAACAAGACCAGCGCACCAAAGGCTTTTTTCGTGCGGTCCATGTGGGCCAACACCCAAGCGCGTGCGCGCCCAAACCCCGCGCGCGAGACATAGGCCGCCAGCACCAACACCGTGGCTGCGCCCAATCCGAACACACCCAAGATCGAGACCCCACGCAGCGCACCGCCCTCAGCAGCCACCAAGGCCAAGGCACTGGCCAGCATGGGGCCTGAACACGGGCTCCAGACCATGCCCAACAAGGCACCCATGCCAAACGCGCCGCGCAAAGACCCCGCGTCCATGCGGCCAGTGGCGCGATGGGCTGAACTCGCCAGTGGCGTCATCCAACGCGTGAAACGCTCGTTCAACCACGGCACCCACAAGGTCAGGCCAAAAAACACCAGCAACCACGCCCCTGCGAGGCGCACGTGATCAGGGTCCAGCCCCAAGGCATCGCCCGCCACGCCCACCAGCAAGCCCAACACGGCAAAACTGCTGACCATGCCCGCGCCATCACCAGCGGCGCCCAACGACTCTCCTGCACAGAGCCACCCAAGACCAACGGCAGCAAGGGGAACACGCACGGGTTCAGCGTGGTCAAGCTGCCAGCCAGCAGGGCAAAGCCCAATTCAGTGACGCCACTCATGCCCGACTCACAAGGCTTTGGTGAATGCCGACTTGATGGCCTCGGGTTCGGTCTGACCCAAGACGCGGGTGACTTCGATCTCGCCGCTGTAGACCACCATGATGGATTGCGAGCGCACCTTCAAGGCGCGACGCAATTCCTTTTCGTTGTCGTAGTTGGCCACCAGCACCGTCATGTCTTTGAGCGCGGTGTCGTCTTTCAAGACCTCCAAACTTGCCGCTTGCTTGCGGCAGGTCGGACACCAGTCGGCATGAAAAAACACGGCCACTGCGGCACCCGACTGTTTGAGTTGTTGCAAAGCCTGCTCGTTGTAGGGACTGATGCTCAAGGCTTGCGCCCACGAGCTGGCGAGCAACAAAGCAGCGGCCAAAGCGGCGCGCGCGCCGGTGAGAGAAAATTGGTGGGACATGAATGCTCCTGTGAATGGGTTCACAGGCTCATACGTCAGGCCAGCCCAGGCGTTACACCGCGCGCGCGAAAAAGGCCGCGCTGTTGGGAACTTCAGGTGGCGGCGAGCCAACGCGACAAACGCACCACACCTTCGTCCAAGCGCGCCAGCTCACGGGAAGCAAAACACCAACGCAACCAACCCGCCGCCTCGTCAGCAAAGGCTTCGCCTGGCGCCAAACCCAGCCCTGCCTCAGCGACCAAGCGCTTGGCCGTGGCCACGCCGTCGCTGTGGCCTTCCAAGCGGAAAAAGGCGTACATGCCCGCCACGGCCGAGGACAGTTGCACCTGAGGCAAGCGACTCAGGCCGCTGTACAGGGTCTCGCGGCAAGCACTCAGGTGCGCCACCACCTGCGGCGTGACCTCATCGGCGTGCGCCAAAGCGGCCAGGGCCGCGCGCTGCACAAACACGGGGGCACAAGACGTGTTGAATTCAATCAATTTACCCACGTGCTCGGTGACGCTTGACGGCATGATCATCCAGCCCATGCGCCAGCCCGTCATCAAAAAACTCTTGGAAAAACTGTGCACGACGATCAAACGGTCCTGTGCGTCGGCCAGGTCCAAAAATGAGGGGGCCACCGCTTGGTCACCGCCAAAATACAAGCGCTCAAAGCCGAACGTGATCGTCAAAAGCGTGCCAAGGCTTTGAAGGCCCTGCAGTCAACGCCTGCCGTTTAACACTGCATCCACGTCAATGCTGGTGCCCATGGGGTTGAACGGTCGCCCCGCGTAGTAGGCCTTGGCCAACTGCTCCGCAGTGATCATGCGTTGCCTGTGGGCTTCAATTTCATTGGCCTCATCAATGCTGTACCACTTAAAAGCTTCGTGCTCTTCCGCTTCAAGATATAGGTAGGGGTTGGCCATGCCTGTTCTCAGGGCATCCACAAGCCTGCATCTGTTGTCCCAGCTGATTTTGCGTTTGAAAAATATGGCGTCATGCACAGTGGCAATGGGCTTGGCCGCGAACTCAGCTGCGGCTTGCTTAACTAGGCTCATGGCCTGAGTCTCCGCGTGTTGATAGCGATA
>JALRFN010000340.1 GCA_023268425.1 Burkholderiaceae bacterium
GCAACAACCTCGTGGGCCCTGCTTTGCTGAGCAGCACGCCCATCGATGGGGGCAGCCATTTTGTATCCAAAGACTTGAGTCTGACTTTCGACCAAAACATCACCCTGGCCAGCACCGGCACCATTGTGTTGAAGGCCCTGAGTGGCACTGGAACCACGATCACGATTGATTTGGCCAATGCAACTGATCGTGCGCAGTTGAGTGTGAGTGGTCAGGTCTTGACCATCAACCCCAGCAGCGATTTGGTCAATGCCACTCAATACGCGGTGAACATCAGCGCCGGGGCGATCTCCAATGGGCAGGGGGTCCCTTACAGTGGCATTCAAAACGACACCGACTTGAACTTCACGACGACGAATCAGTCGATTCTTACCCCACCGGGTGATGTGACGCTGTTCCCCGAAACGAGTTACACCACCACACATGCGGTGGGCGACGTCAACGGCGATGGTTTGGAAGATTTCGCGGTGAGCAACCGGGGCTACTTGACTTCAAGCAACAAGGGCATCACCTTCATCGTGTTTGGTCAGGCGGATGGCAACCTGGCCACCTTGAGCCAGCTTCAAAACGGCACCAGCTCAGCGGGTTTCCGCATCGTGGGCGACACGTTCTTGGACAACACAAATTATTTCGGCGAACTGGTGACGCGTGTGGGTGACCTGAACGGCGATGGCATCGATGACATTGTGTTGGGCACAGATGGCGGCGCCATCGACGGCCAGCGTGTCAACGTGCACGTGATTTATGGCGCCACGACGCTGGGTGGCAGCGACGTCTTGACCTCGACGATTGAGGCTGGCACCGGTGGCTACCACTACAGCTTGGCTTCCGGTCAGTTCAATCAAGTGACGGGTCTGGGTGATGTCAACGGCGACGGCTTCGCCGATTATGGAATCGCTCCAGTTTCGGCGGGTACAGGGTTTTACATTCGCTTCGGCGGCCCCAACGGCAGCAGCGCGGGTGGGTTCACCATTTCGACAGCAACGCCGACCGGTAGCATCGGTCATGCGATTTACGCGGCGGGCGACGTCAACGGCGACGGCATCGCCGACATGCTGGTGTCGACGCTGAATAACGCTGGACACGCGGTGGTCTTTGGCTCGTCGTCTTTGGTCAACGGCAGCAACGTCACGCTGCCGGACAGCAGCGGCACGGCGTTCAGCGGCGGTTTCCGCATCACCAACAGCGCACAGCATGTGGTCGGCATTGGCGACGTCAATGGCGATGGCAGGGGTGATTTTGTGTCCGTGCTCAAGCGGACCAGTTCTGGTCTGGGTTTTGCTGATGTTTACGTGGGCTTTGGCAAGACCGACACCAACAACATCGACCTCAGCAACCCAGGGGCAAATGGGGGCTTCACGATCACCACCAGTGGCGTCATCAACGTCACCGATTTTGGTGTCGCTGGGTCCGTCTATGCGCACAGCTTGGGCGACCTCAATGGCGATGGCCTGTCGGACTACGCCATTGGCTTTGATTACGCCGTGACCGGCACAGCAGCCAAGGGTGATGGCGCCTTGTTTGTCGTTTACGGCGGGTCCTCGGCGGTGAACTTGAGCGATGTGAAAGCCGGTACAGGCGGCTTCATGCTCACCGCCACGGGTGGGCATCGCATTGGTTATGAGGCCTCATCCGGCGACGTCAATGGCGATGGTTTGGTGGACATCATCTCTGGCACCAATGGCGGCGGGTATTTGGTTTGGTTCAACGCCGGCGAGTCGTTCACTGGTGCGGTCAAAGTCGACCAGATGGGTGGCACGGGCAACGACAGCTTGACCTCAACGGGCACGCAAACCTTGTCGGGTGCACAAGGCGATGACACCTTGACGGCCTCGGGCGCGGACGTGTTGCTCGGCGGTGAGGGCGACGACACCTTTGTCTTGGGCAGTTCGACCATCACCGCCTTGCAAAGTGCCCTGGGCGCGGGGGGTAACACCGGGCAATTGGCAGCGGTCGACGGCGGCACGGGCTTTGACACCATTCGTCTGACGGGCGGCGCGAGCTTTGATTTCACGGCGCTGAACAATGTGGACGTCGGCCTGGGCTCGGGTCACACACGGGTGAACAGCATTGAGGCGATTGACCTGGCCAATGACACTGCGGCCAACACCGTGACCTTGGGTGTGGCCGATGTGCTGGACGTGTCGAGCCTGAACCAAGTCAACACCTCGACGGGCAGCGGCTGGAGCAACACCACAGGAACGGCCTTGGCAGCTGCGGTGAACAAGCACCAGTTGGTGATCAAGGGCGATGCCACCGACACGGTGAAGCTCTCGGGTGGTACGTGGACAGATGTGGGCACGGTCAGTGACGGCGCCAGTAGCTACCACGTTTACGAGAACGGTTCGTATGCGCAGTTATTGATTCAGTCCACCATCGTGGACGCCAACCACGTGATCTAAGACCTCAAGGGCCGACGCTCCTGATCTCACGGGACGGGGGTTCAGGTTGAGGTATGTTCAGCAGCCAGTTCCTTTGGGACTGGCTGCTGCGCCACGGTGCCTTTTCGGCGATCTCAACGGCTAGGCCCCTCGCGCTGGGTCATCAATACGACTTGGGCAAGCCCAACACGCGCTCTGCGATGAAGCTCAAGATGAGTTGTGGGCTGATGGGCGCGATGCGCGGGATCAGGCTTTCGCGCAAGTAGCGCTCGACGTGGTATTCCTTGGCGTAGCCAAAGCCGCCGTGGGTCATGACGGCTTGCAAGCAGGCTTGGTAGCCCGCCTCCGCTGCGAGGTATTTGGCGGCGTTGGCCTCGGCTCCGCAGGACGCGCCCGCGTCGAACAGGCTGGCCGCTTTGTAAACCATGAGTTCGGCGGCTTGCAGGTGCATCCAGTTCTCGGCCAGCGGGTGTTGTATGCCTTGGTTTTGCCCAATGGGTCGGCTGAAGACCTCGCGCTCCTGGGCGTAAGCACTGGCTTTGCGCAACGCGGCTTGGCCCAATCCCACGGCCTCGGCGCCGATCAAAATGCGCTCGGGGTTCATGCCGTGCAGGATGTATTTGAAGCCTTGGCCTTCTTCGCCGATGCGGTCTTCGGCGGGGATTTCCATGCCGTCAAAAAAGACTTGGTTGGAGTCCACCGCTTTGCGACCCATTTTCGGGATTTCGCGCACCTCGACTTTGCTGCGGTCGAGGTCGGTGTAAAACAGGCTGAGGCCGTGGGTGTGGCTGGTGACTTCCTCTAGGGGGGTGGTGCGGGCCAGCAGCAGCATTTTTTCGGCCACTTGGGCGGTGGAGATCCACACCTTTTCACCGTGCACGACGTAGCGGTCGCCTTGTCGCACGGCGCGGGTTTTGAGTTGTGTGGTGTTGAGGCCCGTGTTGGGTTCGGTGACGGCAAAACAAGCGCGCTCTTGGCCGTTCAACAAGGGGGGCAACATGCGTTGTTTTTGTTCCTCGCTGCCAAAGATCACCACGGGCGAGAGACCAAAGATGTTCATGTGTACGGCTGAGGCGCCCGACATGCCTGCGCCCGACGCTGCAATGGTTTGCATCATCAAGGCCGCGTCGCTGATGCCTAGGCCAGAGCCACCATAGGCCTCGGGAATGCAAATGCCCAGGTAACCCGCGTCGGCCAGGGCGCGGTGCAGTTCGAAGGGGAAGCCGCCTTCGCTGTCTTTGTTGAGCCAGTAATCGTCGTCGAATTGCGCGCAAATGCGCTGCACGCCCTCGCGCAGGGCCTCTTGTTCGGGGCTGAGATCGAAGTCCATGTCGCGCCCTCAGTCGTTGCGACCCGCCAGCAGTCGCTTGGCGGTATAGGTCATGACGCATTCGCCGCGTTGGTTGATGACTTCGATCAGTGAGTCCACCACGGCGCGGTTGTGTTTGGAGGTCGGGCGCAAACCGGTGACTTCAATGCGTGCGTGCACGGTATCGCCTACGACCACGGGGCCGTGGATTTTTTGCGTCAACTCCAGCATGGCCAAGCCCGTGCCTTGGATCATGGTTTGCAAGATCAAACCTTCGATCAAGGTGTAGGTCAAGGCGCCGGGCACGGGACGGCCTTGGATGGCGCCACCTTGGTAGTCGGCTTCGATGAAGATGGCTTCCAGCATGCCTGTGCACGAGATGAAGTTCACCAAGTCGGTTTCGGTGATGGTGCGGGCAAAGGTCTCGAAGCGTTGGCCGACGGTGATGTCTTGCCAAAAGTAACCTTGGCCAAGTTTGGTGGGTGTGTTCATGGGCGTGGGTCCGAAGGGGTCAAGAAGTCGAGTGCGCAAAGATGGCGCCAGAGGCCAACAGGCGCTGGATGTCTGCTGCCGCGTAGCCCGCGCTTTGCATGACTTGTGCCGTGTGCTGACCCAGACGCGGCGCCATGTGAACGGGTGGGCGATGGCCGTCAAATTTGACTGGTACCCCAGGCCACATCACATCACCCATGTTGGCGTCGGGCACGTGGGCGAAAAAGTCCACCGCTTTGAGGTGCTCATCACTGGGTAAACCTTGCAGTGTGCCGATGCGCACCATGGGGATTTCGTGCTTCAAGCCGAACGCAATCCAATCATCGGTGCTGCGTGACAGCGCAATTTCAGCGGCCGCGCTGTACAACGCTTGGATGTTGGCGGTGCGCGCTGTGATGTCGGTGAAGCGTGGGTCGCTGGCCAGCTCGGGTCTGCCACCTTCGGTGAAGAAGACCTGCCAGTGCAAATCGGTGTAGGGCAGCATGCAAATGTGACCGTCAGCCGTCGGATAAGGGCGACGCCAAGCTGCGGCCATGCGCGGGTAAATCGGCTCGCCAACGGGCGGCGTGAAATGGTGGCCGTATAGGTGCTCGACCAGCGTGAATGCCGCCATGGTTTCAAACATGGGGATTTCAACGTGGCTGCCTTGCCCGGTGCTGCCGCGTTTGACCAAAGCGGCCATGATGGCCATCGCGCCGACCAGACCACACGTCTTGTCGGCCATGACGGTGGGTGCATAGGCGGGTTGTCCATCGCGCTGATGAAACAAATCCGCAATGCCACTTTGGCCTTGGATCACGTCGTCATAGGCGGGGCGCCCTGCGTAAGGGCCGTCTTCGCCGTAGCCGTGCAGGCTGGCGTAAACGAGTTTGGGGTGACGCGCACGCAAGGTGGCCGCGTCAAAACCCAAGGCTTTGATTTTTTGTGGCCGCATGTTGTGCATGAAAACGTCAGCCGTGGCCACCAAGGCTGCCAAGGCTTCGCGCCCTTCTGGGGTTTTGAGGTTGATGCCCAGGCTTTGCTTGCTGCGGTTGCTGCCCAAAAACACCGCAGCCATGTTGGCTTCTTTGCTCGGGCCCGTACGCCTGGTGGAGTCGCCGCCAGGTGCTTCAACCTTGATCACCTCGGCCCCCATGTCAGCCAGCCATTGCGCAGCGTAAGGGCCAAAAATAACCGTCGACAAATCCAAAACTCGGATGCCTGCCAGGGGGAGGGTGCTCATGGGCGCTCGCTCTAGTGTGGGGTGAACTTGAATTGACCACTGCTTGCTCAAGCACTGCGGTCAATCCTTGCGGCGCATGATAGGCAGCGTGGCGGCGCTTGTCCGTCACGTGCGCGAAGTGCCGCCCGCCTCACACGGGCCAAGCCCGCGCTGCGATGCGCGGGGCCCCGCTGCCTCAGTGCCTCAGCGGTGTGCGGTGAGGGGTGCGGGGTT
>JALRFN010000370.1 GCA_023268425.1 Burkholderiaceae bacterium
ACCAACCGCCCAGACATCTTGGATCAAGCCTTGTTGCGCCCCGGTCGCTTTGACCGCCAGGTGTATGTGCAACTGCCCGACATCCGTGGTCGTGAGCAGATTTTGAACGTGCACATGCGCAAAATTCCGGTGGGCTCGGATGTGCAAGCCAGCGTGATTGCGCGTGGCACACCAGGCATGTCGGGTGCGGATTTGGCCAACTTGTGTAACGAAGCCGCGTTGATGGCGGCGCGCCGCAGTGCGCGTGTGGTCGAGATGCAAGACTTCGAAAAGGCCAAAGACAAAATCATCATGGGCCCCGAGCGCAAGTCCATGGTCATGCCAGAAGAAGAGCGCCGCAACACGGCTTATCACGAAGCTGGTCACGCCTTGATCGGCCGTTTGCTGCCCAAGTGCGACCCGGTGCACAAGGTCACCATCATCCCGCGCGGACGTGCGCTGGGGGTGACCATGAGCCTGCCGGAGAAAGACCGCTACAGCTACGACAGCGAATACATGCTCAACCAAATCGCGATGCTGTTTGGTGGCCGCATCGCTGAAGAAGTGTTCATGAAGCAAATGACCACTGGCGCCTCCAACGACTTTGAGCGTGCCACGCACATGGCCCGTGACATGGTCATGCGTTACGGCATGTCCGAAGCCCTGGGCCCCATGGTTTACGCGGAAAACGAGGGCGAAGTCTTCTTGGGTCGCTCGGTGACCAAGACCACCAACATCAGCGAACAAACCATGCAGCGTGTGGACACCGAGGTGCGTCGCATCATCGATGAGCAGTACGCCTTGGCCCGCAAGTTGATCGAAGACAACTCGGACAAGATGCACGCCATGGCCAAGGCCTTGCTGGAGTGGGAAACCATCGACATGGAGCAGTTGGACGCCATCATGGAGGGCCGTGAACCCACCGCGCCCAAAGACTTCAAGCCGCGTGTGGCGCCCCCGCCCAGTGACGACAACACCAGTGGTGGTGCTCCCGCAGTAGACGGTGACGCCAGCCCCCACACGGCGCGCAGCAGCTTGGATTGAGTTGCAGCCTTGCCCCAAACAGCCCGGCCAGCCCGGGCTGTTTGTTTTTCAGGAGCCCACAGATGCATTGGCAAACCAGTCGCTTCAACATCGATTTGCACCGCACCCAGGTCATGGGCATCGTCAACGTCACGCCAGACTCGTTCAGTGACGGCGGGCAACACGCTGAATTGTCTTCCGCCATGAGCCATGCCGAGCGCTTGTTGGTCGATGGCGCCGACATCTTGGACATTGGCGGCGAGTCCACGCGCCCAGGCAGCCCAGCGGTGCCTTTGGACGAGGAATTGGCTCGCGTGCTGCCGGTGGTGCGCGAGGCGGTCAAGTTGGGGGTGCCGATCTCGGTGGATACCTACAAGCCCGAAGTCATGGCGCGGGTGCTGGATTTGGGCGCGGACATCATCAACGACATTTGGGCCCTGCGACAGGGCGAAGCCATGGATGTGGTGGCTGCACACCCCGACTGTGGTGTGTGCTTGATGCACATGCACCGCGATCCGCAAACCATGCAGGCGGCACCGATGAGTGGTGACGCGGTAGAGGCGGTTTGTGCGTTCTTGCGTCAACGCGCCGCGGCTTTGGAGGCGCGGGGTGTTATCGCTGCGCGCATTGCCCTGGATCCAGGCATTGGCTTTGGCAAAACGGTGGCGCAAAACTTTGCCTTGCTGCGCGAGCAAGCGCAGTTGCTGTCGCTGGGTTACCCCGTGTTGGCTGGTTGGTCACGCAAGTCTTCATTGGGAGCGGTCACGGGCCAAGATGATCCGGCTGGTCGGATCAGCGCGAGCGTGGCCGCCGCCTTGCTGGCGGTGCAAAACGGTGCGCGTGTGGTGCGTGTGCACGACGTGCGTGAAACCGTTGACGCCTTGAAGGTTTGGTCGGCCGCGCAAGGCCTGGGCGAGGATTAAACTCGGTACTCATCTCTCAAAAGAAGAATCATCCATGACCCGTCAATACTTCGGCACCGATGGCATCCGTGGCACCGTGGGCCAGGCGCCCATCACCCCAGACTTTGTGCTCCAGCTCGCCCATGCCGTGGGCCGCGTGCTCAAGAGCAAGGCCAAACACGCCACGGTGTTGATTGGTAAAGACACACGCATTTCCGGCTACATGCTCGAAGCGGCTTTGGAGGCAGGTTTCAACTCAGCCGGGGTCGATGTGGTCTTGCTGGGCCCGATCCCGACCCCCGCTGTGGCCTACCTGACACGCGCACAGCGGGCGGACCTAGGGGTGGTGATCAGCGCCAGCCACAACCCGTTTGCCGACAACGGCATCAAGTTTTTCAGCGCACATGGCACCAAATTGCCAGACGACTGGGAAGTGGCGGTCGAAGCGGCGATGCAACAGCCACCGCAATGGGTGCAGGCAGCTGCCTTGGGCAAGTCGCGCCGACTCAATGATGCGGCAGGGCGCTACACGGAGTTTTGTAAATCCACTTTTGCCAGCCATTTGAGCTTGCATGGTTTGCGCTTGGTGGTGGATGGGGCGCACGGCGCGGCCTATCAAATTGCACCTGATGTGTTTCATGAATTGGGCGCAGAGGTCATCAAAATAGGCTGTGAGCCCGATGGGCTCAACATCAACCAAGGCGTGGGTGCGACCCACCCCGAGGCCTTGGCGGCAGCGGTGAAAACGCACCGAGCGGATTACGGCATTGCCTTCGATGGCGACGCGGATCGTTTGCAAATGGTCGATGGGCAAGGGCGTTTGTTCAATGGCGATGAGTTGTTGTACTTGATGGCCATGGACCGCCGCAGCCGCGGCTTGGCGGTGCCCGGTGTGGTGGGTACTTTGATGACCAACATGGCGATTGAGGTCGCGCTCAAGGCACAAGGTTTGGGTTTCGCGCGGGCCAAAGTGGGCGACCGCTATGTGTTGGAGGTTTTGGAACAAAACGGCTGGACCTTGGGTGGTGAGAGTTCCGGTCACTTGCTGCTGTTGGACAAGCACTCCACGGGTGACGGCCTGGTCTCGGCACTGGAAGTGCTGCAAGCCTGCGTCGCGTCCCAGCGCAGCATGGCTGATTTGTTGCAAGGTGTGACCCTGTTTCCGCAAACCATGGTCAACGTGCGCTTGCGCGAAGCTCAAGTCCACTGGCAGCAGAACGCGGCTTTGCAAGCGGGCATCCAAGCGGCCGAGGCCCAATTGGGCAACAGCGGCCGGGTGTTGATTCGCGCCAGTGGCACCGAGCCCCTGTTGCGAGTCATGGTTGAGGCCGCTGACGCGGCACAAGCCAAGGCCTTGGCGCAACAACTGGCGGACTTGGTGTGAGCACGGGGCCTGCCATCGACGTTCGCCGCGTTGACTACCAAGACCACACACAAATGGCCGTTTTGGTGCGGCTGTTGAACGCCTATGCCCAAGACCCCATGGGTGGCGGTGAGGCCCTGCCTGCTGAGAGCCAAGCGCGTTTGTCCGCCGCCTTGGCGGCTTTCCCAACCGCCTTGAGTTTTTTGGCCTGGGTCGATGGTCAAGCGGTGGGTTTGTTGAACGCCATCGAGGGCTTTTCGACCTTTGCGGCGCGTCCCCTGTTGAACGTGCACGACTTGGCGGTGCTGCCCGCATGGCGTGGTCGCGGCGTCGGTCGGGCCTTGTTGCGCGCCGCTGAAGCCGAGGCCAGGCGCCGAGGGGCTTGCAAGCTGACTTTGGAGGTCTTGTCGGGCAACACCACAGCCGCGGCCTTGTACGCCAGCGAAGGCTATGCGCTTTATGCCCTGGACCCACAGCAGGGCACGGCGCAATTCATGCAAAAAAAGCTTTAAGGCGCACGCCGCAGCAACGCCTGACCCGCACGAATGCGCGCACCCGGTTCAATGCCCTCGGCCAGGGCAAAACCCGGTGGCGTGAACACAATGATGGTGGAGCCGTGTTCAAACCAACCCATTTCTTCACCGCGTTTCAGGTGGGCGTCACAGGCGATGGGGTTGGCACCGCGGTAACGCAGGTGCAACAAGACCTGGGCAAAGTGCAAGCG
>JALRFN010000001.1 GCA_023268425.1 Burkholderiaceae bacterium
GATGTGTTGCTACTGGATGAGCCGTTTGAAGGCGTCGCTCCAGCACTCTCGCAACGCCTTTCCGAGGTGATTTTCGGGTTGCGTGACAGCAATTTAACAGTCTTAATTGCGCAGTCTGAGCTCAACCACGCGGCCTCCATGCTCGACCAAGAAGTGGTCATTGAGCGGGGCGCCAACGTCTTGCCTGAGACCTCTGCCCCATGAACCCCTTGTGGTCCGACCTGACACTGCCCCCCATTCGGCGCGAGCTGCTGTTTGGCGACCGGGTGGTGCACACCTTCGCGGCGCGTCCTGCGCACGTCAGTGCCTTGCTCCAATCGTCTGCGTGCCTCCACGGTGAACAGCTGGCCCTGATCGACGGCGAGTTCCAGCTCAACTGGGCACAGCTGCAGGCGACTGTGCAGCGTCTTGCCGGCGGCTTGCGCGCACAGGGGATCGCGCCGGGTGACCGCGTGGTGATTTGGCTGTCCAACCGACACGAGTTTGTGCTGGCGTGGGCGGCCGTGTTGTGGTGCGGCGCGATCGCCGTGCCCGTCAGCGTGCGCGAAACCGGCGACGGTTTGGCCTATGTGTTGAACCAATGCGCGGCGCGCGGCCTGATCACCGAATCCAGCCAGTGGCCCCTGTGTCAAGACCTGCCCAGCGTCAAGGCCTTGTGCCTGCGCACGCGGGTGGACGCCGGCGCCGAGCCCGCCGCCGATCACACCCCGTGGCACACGCTCTTGGCCGCAGCCCCCTTGAGCGACCCCCATCCTGTCGCCGAGGCCGACGTGGCCACCATCCTCTACACCCGCGGCACCACGGGCAAACCCAAGGGCGCGATGCTCACCCACGTCAACATCGTGCACTCATGCCTGCATTTCGCGGCGGTCATGGGTTTGAATGCGGATGACCGCACGCTGTTGGCGGTGCCAGCCAGCCACGTCACGGGTCTGATCGCCAACATCGCCACCATGATCGCAGTGGGCGGTGCCATCATCGTGCAGCGCGAATTCAAAGCCGGCGACTTTTTGGCCTTGGCCGCCCGTGCGGGCATGACGCACACACTGATGGTTCCGGCCATGTACAAGCTCTTGTTGATGCACGCCGACTTTGCGCAGACCGACTTGTCGGCCTGGCGCGTGGGCGGCTATGGCGGCGCGCCCATGCCGGTGTCCACCATCGACGCGTTGGCCCAAGCCCTGCCCCAGCTCATGCTGCACAACACCTATGGCGCCACCGAAACCACCTCACCGACCACCACCGTGCCGCGGGGCATGACGCGCGATCACATCGACAGCGTGGGCATTCCACTGCCCTGCGCCCGTGTCGCGGTGATGGACGACGATGGCCGCGAAGTCGCCCCAGGCGAGACCGGCGAAATCTGGATCAGCGGCCCCATGGTCGTCAAAGGCTATTGGGACAACCCCGAGGCCACCGCCAAGGAGTTCAGCGCCGGGTAGTGGCACTCGGGCGACTTGGGCAGCATGGACGCGCAGGGCTTTGTGCGCGTGTTCGACCGTAAAAAAGACATGCTCAACCGAGGCGGCTACAAGATTTACAGCATCGAAGTCGAAAATCACCTCATGGGCCTTGCGGGTGTATTGGAGGCCGCCGTGGTGGCCAAGCCCTGTCCTGTGCTGGGCGAGCGGGTCCATGTGTTTATTCACGCACCTGTAGCCTCACTTTCCCTGAGCGACGTTCAAGCCCACTGCGCCAAAGCCTTGGCGGATTACAAAGTCCCCGAATCAGTCAGCTGGTGCCCCACCCCACTGCCGCGCAACCCCAACGGCAAGGTTCTTAAGCGCGTGCTGCGCGAGCAATTGCTCAAGGAGCTGGGCTTGGCGGACTGAGCGGTCTGGGCTGAACGCCTGATGGAGCCCTTATTGGGGGCACCTCAGAAAACGGAAAATAAAGCACGCTAAGCCGATTGCAGCGGCCAGTTCGTTTGGCGTTACGCCCTTCTGGGCAAGTTTTCGCCATTCATCGCGAATGACCTCGATGGCTT
>JALRFN010000019.1 GCA_023268425.1 Burkholderiaceae bacterium
CCGCTTCGCGGGCTTTTTTGTTGCCCAAAAGCGAAGCCGAGATCGCGCAAAGCATTGCCGCAACTTGGGGCCATGCACTGCAATGGACCGAGAGCGGTTCGCGCGACACCCGAGAAAACGCGCAACGCAGTGCAGCGCTGCTGCGTACGCAAGGCGTACAGCGCATCGCCTTGGTGACCCACGCTTGGCACATGCCGCGCGCCCAAGGTGAATTTGAGGCGGCGGGCTTGACCGTGCTGCCCGCGCCCATGGGTGCGATTCAAGCCAATCAACCTCGGATGCTGCTTTACTTGCCCAGCACCGACGGCGTATACGCTTGGTGGGCGGTGTTGCACGAAAGTTTGGGGCTGCTGGCTGCGCGTGCGCGCTGGTTGCCCTGAGTCAGTGCTGGAGCGTCCGCGCATCAACGGCGGGCATTGGATCGCTGCAGCCTCGGGTTTTCCACTACACTATTGACCCATTGGTCATTATGGAAACCGCCTCAGCTCCCGTCACCGCCAAACGCAGCCGCCGAAAAGCAGCGCGGCCGGGCGAGATCGCCTCTGCCGCTCTGACGTTGTTCGTGACCCAAGGCTTCAAAGCCACGCGCATGGAAGACATCGCGCGCCAAGCGGGCGTGTCCAAAGGCACGGTGTTTCGTTACTTCGTGACCAAGGACGAACTGTTCAAAGCGGTGGTGATGGAGCACATCAGCCCGCGCATCGTCGATTGGCGAGCCCGAGTCGCCGCCTTTGACGGAGCAACCAGTGATTTGATTCAAGCTGGCATGGCCGCGTGGTGGCGCGAGATCGGCAACAGCCCTGTGGGCAGCATCGCTCGGCTGTTCATGCACGAGGTGCGCCACATCCCCGAATTGGCGGTGTTCTACCAAGAAACCGCCATCGACCCTGGTCGCGACATCGTGCACGCCATCGTGCAGCGTGGCGTGCAGCGCGGTGAGTTTCGACACATGGATGCCTCCACGGTCCAAGCCATGGTCATGGCACCGTTGCTGATGTTGGCCGCCACACACGCCGAACCACAAGCCCGCCACATCATGCTGGCACCCGGGCAAACACCCGAACAACTGATTCAACAAATGGCCGACATCATCGTCAATGGCCTGCGATCCTCCCAGGGAGAGAAGACATGAAGAAACTCTTGAAATGGCTGATTGTGCTGGCCCTGGTGGGCGCCTTGGCCGCCGGCATCATGCGCGCACTCAAGGCGCGTGAAGCCAAGCAACAAGCGGCACAAGCCGCGGCACAGTCGCTGTTGATCGAGCCCACGTTTGAGTTGGCCCCCAGTGACGTGCTGACCCTGGCACCCGTGGCCTTGCAACAATCGATTGCGCTGACCGGCAGCATCAAGGCCACACGCTCCGCAACCGTCAAAGCCAGCGTCGCAGGCGATGTCGTGCAGTGGCAAGTGCGCGCTGGTGACACGGTCAAAGTCGGCCAGTTGCTGGGCCGCATCGACGCACATGACTTGCAGGCCCGCTTGGCCCAAGCCCAACAACAAGCCACGGCGCAACAGGCCGCCACCGCCATGCAGACGCGCCAAGTTCAAGACAGCACACGCCTGGCCGAACGCGGTTTCATTTCGCCTTCAGCGCTGCAAAATGCGCAAGACAGTTTGGCCGCGGCACAGGCCACGCTCGCGGCCACTCAGGCCAATGTCCGTCTGGCGCAAAAGGCTTTGGCAGACAGCCTCGTGCGCGCCCCCTTCAACGGCCAAGTGGCGCAAAGCCTGGTTGAGCTCGGTGATCGCGTAGGGGTCAACACGCCCATGGTGCAAATCGTCGATTTGAGCGAACTGGAGTGGGAAGCGCAAGTCACCGCAGAACAACTGCGCCATGTCCGAGTGGGACAAAGCGCGCAGGTTCGTGTGCCCGGACTGAACGCCCCCCTGACGGCTCAAGTCGTGCGCATCAACCCCAGCTTGAGCGCTGGCAGCCGCAATGCCACGGTCTATTTGAGCTTGCCCAAAACCCCTGGCCTGCGCGACGGTGACTTCGCGCAAGGGCAATTGCTCACCGAGTCGTCCAACACCCTGGCGGTGCCCAGCAGCGCTGTGCGCCACGACCAGCCTGAAGCTTATGTGCAAACCATTGCGGATGGGCAAGTCAAACACGTCGAGGTGCGTGAAGTCGCCTTGGGCGAGGTGCAAGGTGAGCCCCATGTGGCGGTCGAAGGCTTGAGCGCCGGGCAAACGGTGCTCAAGGTCAGCGCTGGCGCGCTGGCCAACGGCACACGCGTGCAAATCAAAGCTGCGCAGTAAGGAGCACCCACCATGTGGTTCACCCGCATCTCGCTGCAAAACCCGGTATTTGCGACCATGGTCATGTTGGCCTTTGTCGTGTTGGGCGCCTTTGGCTACAACCGCCTGCAAATCGACCAGTTCCCCAATGTCGACTTCCCAGTGGTTGTGGTGCAAACCAACTACCCTGGCGCTTCGCCGGAGATCGTGGAGTCCAAAGTCACCCGCATCGTGGAGGACGGTGTGAACTCGATCGCGGGCATCAGCTCCGTGGCTTCACGCAGCTATGACAGCACCTCGGTGGTGATCATCGAGTTCAACCTCAACATGGACGGTCGTCAAGCGGCCAACGATGTGCGCGAAAAGGTCGCCAGCATCAAGCCTTTGCTGCCCGACGATGCCACCGAACCTTCGGTGCTGCGCTTTGATCCGGCCAGCCGGCCCATTTGGTACCTGGCCGTGGTACCGGACAGCAACAACGCCGCCGCCCCATCCCCGGTCGCTCTGACCGACTGGGCGACACAAACGCTGAGCAAGCGTTTGGAAAACGTGCAAGGCGTGGGCGCGGTCGAAGTGGTGTCGGGCAACGAGCGGGTGATCAACATCGACCTGGACGCGGCCAAACTCAATGCCTTTGGTGTCGCACCAGAACAAGTATTGGCGGCCGTCAAAGCCGACAGCCAAGACCTGCCCGTGGGCACCCTGCGCAACCGCGACCAGGAACGCACTGTACAAATCAAAGCGCGCAAAGACGATGTGCGCGACTTTGGTCAAATCATTGTGGCCTCGCGTGGCGGCAACGTCGTGCGGCTGGCACAGGTGGCGACGGTGCGCGATGGCGCCAAAGAGTTGGATGACTTGGCTTTGTACAACGGTCAACGCACACTGCTGTTGACGGTGCAAAAGGCCCAAGACGAAAACACCATTGCGGTGGTTGATGGGCTCAATCGCGTGATCTCCAAGCTCGGCGCTGAAGTGCCGACTGGCGTCAAGCTGATCCCCATCGGCGACACCTCGCGGCCCATCCGCGTCTCCGTCGACAACGTGCGCAGCACCCTGGTTGAAGGCGCGTTTTTGACCATTGCCATTGTGTTTTTGTTCTTGAACTCTTGGCGCTCAACGGTGATCACGGGCCTGACCTTGCCGATTGCGGTCATCGGTACATTTTTCTTCATGTACCTGTTTGGCTTCACCATCAACATGGTCACGCTGATGGCCTTGTCGCTGTGTATCGGCTTGTTGATCGATGACGCCATCGTGGTGCGCGAAAACATCGTGCGCCACGCACAAATGGGCAAAGGCCCTTACCAAGCGGCGATGGACGGCACTCAAGAAATCGGCCTGGCGGTGTTTGCCACCACCATGTCCATCGTTGCGGTGTTCTTCCCCATCGGCTTCATGGGGGGCGTCATCGGCAAGTTCTTCCACCAGTTTGGCATCACCATGGTCGTGGCGGTGCTGATCTCGATGTTTGTCAGCTTCACGCTGGACCCCATGCTGTCCAGCATCTGGCACGACCCCGCCGCACACGAGCATGGCAAACCCTTCAAGGCCGACACGCTCTACAACAAAACCATTGGTCGCGTGACCCACTGGTTTGATGGCTTCCAAGAGTGGATCACCGACGGTTATCAGGGTCTGCTGGCTTGGTCACTGAAGCACAAAATTTTGACCTTGTTGATGGCCGTGATGACCATGGTCGCCGCGGTCGTCATGACCCCGCTGCTGGGCGCAGAGTTTGTACCCAAGGCCGACTACTCGGAAACCCGGTTGAATTTCTACGTGCCGGTGGGCTCGTCGATGGAGGTCACCGAAGCCAAGGCCAAACAAGTGGAAGGCATCTTGCGTGAATTTCCAGAAGTCGACTACACGCTGACCACCATTAACTCGGGCGCCGCCAAGGGCAAAATCTACGCATCAATTTATGTGCGCTTGGTGGACCGCAAATTGCGTACACGCAATGTGGACCAAATGTCCGCGCAGTTGCGTGAACGCTTGCGCTCGGTAGCGGGCATCACCGTGACCCACGTGGGCTTGATGGACCCCGTGGGCGGCAACAAGCAAATCGAGTTCTCCATCCAAGGGCCGGATCTGGCTGAGCTGCAACGCCTCAGCAATGTCTTGATGCCCAAGTTCAAAACCATCCCTGGCTTGGTGGACTTGGACAGCAGCCTCAAAGCCAACAAACCCACCCTGGACGTGCGAGTCAACGCTGAGCGCGCCGCCGAATTGGGTCTCAGCCCAGCCCAAGTGGCCAACAGCTTGCGCACCTTGGTCGCCGGACAAGACGCGGGCAGTTGGCAAGCCAGTGACGGCGAAGCCTACGACATCCAAGTGCAACTACCCAGTGAAGGCCGCGAACAAGTCGAGCAGCTGGCCAACCTGAGCTTGGTCGCTGGCGTCAACGCCGACGGCACACCACGCACCGTGCGCTTGTCGCAAGTAGCGGACCTGATTCCAGGCACAGGGGCCAACCAGATCAACCGCAAACACCTGACTCGCCAGGTGTTCTTTGACGCCAACAGCTACGGCCGCAGCGTGGGTGAGATCTCGACCGACATCCAAAAGACCGTCGATTCGGTGAAGTTACCGCCGGGCTATTTCTTTGAGTTTGGTGGTTCCACCAAAAACATGAAAGAGTCGTTCAGTTATGCCGTGCAGGCGCTGGCCTTGGCCGTGATCTTCATCTACATGATTTTGGCCAGCCAATTCAAGAGCTTCTTGCAGCCACTGGCTTTGATGAGTTCACTGCCCTTGACCTTCATCGGTGTGGTCATCACCCTGCTTTTGTTCCAGTCCTCGTTGTCGATTTTTTCCATCATCGGCGTGGTGATGCTGATGGGCTTGGTGACCAAAAACGCGATTTTGCTGGTTGACTTCGCCATCCGCGCCCGCGATGGCTTCGAGGGCGGCCCTGCTTTGGGTCGGGAAGACGCCCTTTTGCTGGCGGCCAAAGTGCGACTGCGTCCGATTTTCATGACCACTCTGGCCATGGTGTTCGGCATGGTGCCACTGGCCTTTGGCTTGAGCGAAGGCAGCGAACAACGCGCGCCCATGGGACAAGCGGTGATCGGTGGTGTCATCACCTCATCGATTTTGACGCTGGTGGTGGTCCCGGTGATTTACTGCTACATGGACGATTTGGCCAATTTCTTCAAACGCTTGCTGGGGCCAAAGCCCCACGTGCACGCTGAGGAAAACCACGCGGCTCGGTAAAATATCGAGTAATGCGCTAACATACCCTCCGGAGTATCCAAATGAACACCGATCAAGCCCGCTTCAACATGATTGAGCAACAAATTCGCCCATGGAACGTGTTGCGCGCCGAGGTTTTGCAAACCCTGGCCGACGTGCCCCGCGAAGCCTTTGTGCCCGCGCACTTGCTCAGTCTGGCGTTTTCCGACACCTCGATTCCCTTGGGTCATGGCGCCAGCATGATGGAGCCGCGCATGGAAGCCCGTTTGGTCCACGACTTGAATTTGCAGGGCCACGAGCGCGTGCTGGAAATCGGCACCGGCTCGGGTTACTCGGCTGCGCTCTTGTCACGCCACGCCAAAGAGGTGGTGACGGTCGAAATCCAGGCCGAGTTGGCCAAAGCCGCCGCTGAGCGGCTGAAGGCTTACGCCAACGTGCAAGTGGTTCACGCCGATGCGAACCAAACCCACGCCTTGTCCAATTACGGCCCCTTTGATGCCATCGTGCTGAGCGGCTCGGTGGACTTGTTGCCCGAAGCATTGTTGGCCTTGCTCAAACCCGAGGGCCGCTTGTTGGCCATCTGCGGCGAAGACCCCATCATGCACGCCACCTTGGTACAAACCCACGCTGACGGCTCGGCCACGCGCCAACAGCTGTGGGACGCCAATGCCCCACGCCTGCAAAACTTCGAACTGCGCCCTGCTTTCAACTTTTGACCCTCTGATCACGCACCATGCAACAAATCCAAGCCAAGGAAGTCGCCCAATGGGCCCAAGCGCAAGCCGCAGCCAAACCCATGGTGTTGGACGTGCGAGAAGCCTGGGAAGTGCAGCAAGCCAGCATCCAAGCCCCTCAAGACGCTGAGCTGGTGCACATCTCCATGGGCACAGTGCCGCTGCGCATCGCCGAACTGGACAAGAACCGTCCCATCGCCTGCCTGTGTCACCACGGCGGGCGCAGCATGCAAGTCGCCATGTTCCTCGAAGGCAATGGCTTTGCCCAGGTCGCCAACATTGTGGGCGGCATTGATGCATGGTCTTTGCAAGTCGACGCCAGCGTCCCGCGTTACTGATCTCGTTTGACCGACTTCTTTCGCTCCTTTTGCCCCCTTTCGAAAGCCTGCCATGTCCCGATCTTTTGCCACCGTTGCACGTCAGTTGAAATGGGGTGCGGTTGCCGCAGCCGCTTGGGTGTGCACACAAGTGCCTGCGCAAACCCTCAGCGCCTTGGTTGATGTCGCCAAGGCCTATGACGCGCAAGTCTTGGCTGCACAAAAACAAGTCGACGCGGCCTTGGCGCGCGCTGACCAAAGCCGCGCCAGCCTGCTGCCACAAGTGGGCTTGGGTGGCGGCTACACCATCGCCGACACCGACTGGAACGCGCACACCAAGGCGCGCAGTCTGGCTTTGTCTGCCTCGCAAAGCTTGTACAACCAAGCCAACGACGTGGGACGTGATCAGGCACGGCTGGCTGTGGAACAAGCCCAAATCCAACTCAGCCAAGCTGAACAAGCCCTGATGGCCAACGTCAGCCAAGCCTATTTCGACTTGCTCAGCGCCAAGGCCCAGCTGATCGTCATTGCGGCCAGCAAAAAGGCAGCCGCAGAACAACTCGCGCGCGCCAAACGCAACTTTGAAGTGGGCACGGCGACCATCACCGACACCCACGAAGCGCAGGCGCAATACGACCGCATCATCGCGGCTGAAATCTCGGCCCAAAACGACGAGCGCGTCAAACAACTGGCTCTGGACCAACTGGTCGGCCAAAACCAGGTCAAGCCACACGACCTGCGCAATGGCGTGGCCCTGCCCAGCATGGAGCCGCAAAACGTCGAGGCCTGGGTGAACCAAGGCTTGGGCAACAACCCGCAAATCAAACTCGCGCAGTTGGGCGTGCGCGCCGCAGAACTGGACATCGACAAAGTCAAAGCCGGACGCATGCCAACCGTCGATTTGGCCTACAAGTACACTGACCCCAAGGTCATCGGCAGCGATTGCCGCACCTTGGCCAGCGGTGGCTCCTCGATTTGTAACAACCAATCCCTGAGCCTGAGTTTCAGCGTGCCCTTGTTCACAGGCTATGCGATTGAAAACGGCGTGAAAGCAGCCGTGGCGAACAAAGCCAGCACCGAGGCGCAGATGAGCAATGCCCAGCGCTCGGTTTCACAAAACATCCGCCAAGCTTATTTCAGCCTGCTGTCGGGCACCTCACAAATCAAAGCCTTGCAGGCTGCGGTGGCCTCCAGCCAAAGCGCATTGGACGCCAACCGAACGGGCTACGAAGTGGGCGTGCGCATCAACGCGGACGTCTTGAATGCGCAGACACAGCTCTACCAAACTGAAGTGTCTTTGACCACTGCGCGCTACAACGTGCTCAACGGCGGCATCAAACTGCGTCAGGCCGCTGGCACCCTGTCCAAACAAGACTTGGAAGCCATCGACCGCTTGCTGCAGCCCTGAGGCACTCGCTGACTGGCGAGACGGAACGACGGCGGCTTTGGCCGCCGTTGTTCATGGGCGAGTGTTGACTTGGCCGCGCCAAGACCACACCCCGCGCCACCTTCCCCAAAGCCTGGCCACGTGCTTGGGTGACCACAGCAACACACGCAAGGGCAACACGAGTGCGGTGGCCCACAGCATGGTCGTGCGCTTGCGTTTGGCGGCGTCACCTGACCCGTGCAATTGGGTGAACGTCAGCTTGGATTGCGCGTGGTGAAAGCCGCGCAAAAACTCACCTCGACTGGGCCGACGTGTGCGCACCGAGCCGCGCGAGCGGTGCATGACACGCACCTCAGGGGCGATTTGCAAAACATGGCCTGCACGACGCAAACGCAAGCACAGATCATCGTCTTCGTAGTAGAGGAAAAAGCGCTCATCAAAACCGCCCACCGATAAAAACGCTTGCACGCGCAGCAGCATCACCGCACCACAGACGAAACCCACACACAGTGGCCCAGCAGCACCTGGGCCACGCCCTGGCCAGTCGGTCAAGCCCATGCGGTAATTGAGTTCAGGGTGTTGCGCATCGCGCATCAATTGCGGCCCGACCAGACCCACGCGCTCGTCCGCTTGGGCCACCGCCCACAACTGCGCGATGTCTGAGGGCAAGAGTTCACAGTCAGGGTTGAGCAGCAACACATGGGGCGTGCGTGCCGCCGCGACGCCACGGTTGTTGGCTGCACCAAAGCCCAGGTTCTCCGCCAGCGCCACCACGCGGGCTTGTGGCAAGGCGCGTTTGGCCGCCGCCACGCTGTCGTCTTCGCTGCCGTTGTCCACCACAACCACGTGCGGCCAATCGCTCAAGGCGCGCGCCAAGGCAGGCATGCAGTGCGCACTGTTGAAACTGACCACGATCACCGTGACGCCGTCCTTGGCCTGGGCCAAGGTCTGTGGCGTGGTGACTTCAAGCGTCAAGCTGTTGGGCGCCATGTTCTCTACCTCCAGATTTGGGGAGCCAAGCATCCAAGGCGTCCACGCTGCGCGCAACCGCACCACCATGAGCCTGCACCAATTGTTGTCCCAGCGCTCCACGCCGCCGCAAGGCAGCCGGATCTGCTAACCACTGGTGCACCAACTGCAAGGCCTGCGCCATGCTGGGCGTCTGCGCCACCGCCTCGCCCTGCAAGTCGTGCAGCGCGGTGGCGAAGTTGTGCATGTGGGGGCCAGTGATCACCGGGCAGGCGCAGGCCAGCACCT
>JALRFN010000020.1 GCA_023268425.1 Burkholderiaceae bacterium
GGCCCCTTCCAGTGAGGAGCAAGCAGACAAACTGGCCGCGATCAGGCTCAGAGCGAGCAGGCGTTGGGTGTGTAGACGCATGGTGTCTCGGGTGCTTGAAAAGTTCAGTCGATCAGACCGCATGCGCGCATGCTGTCTTCCAAAATGGCGTGGTACTGGGTGGCCAATGGCGTCAGCGGCAGTCGGATGTGGTGGCCGCACAAGCCCATGCGCGCCACAGCCCACTTGACGGGAATGGGGTTGGCCTCTAGGAACAGGTGCTTGTGCAGGGGCAACAACTTGCGCTGAATGGCAGCGGCCGTGGCTGCATCGCCGGCAACTGCAGCATTGCACAGGTCAGCCATGTCCTTGGGGGCGACGTTGGCCGTGACGCTGATGTTGCCGTGACCGCCCAAGAGCATCAGGGCGACTGCAGTGGGGTCGTCACCAGAGTAAATGGCAAAGTCGGCGGGCGCTTCCTTGATGAGCCACTGCGCGCGCACGATGTCGCCGGTGGCTTCTTTGATGCCGACGATGCCGGGCACTTGGGCCAAACGCAAGACCGTCTCGTGCTGCATGTCTGCAACCGTGCGGCCAGGCACGTTGTACAGCACCATGGGCAAGTCTGAGGCTTCAGCGATGGCCTTGAAGTGTTGGTACAGACCTTCTTGCGTGGGCTTGTTGTAGTAAGGGACCACCTGCAACTGGCTGTCGGCACCCACGGCTTTGGCTTCTTTGGCCAGCTCGATGGCCTCGGCGGTGGAGTTGGCGCCAGCACCGGCCATGATGTGGATGCGACCCGCAGCGTGTTCCACACAGGTCTTGACCACCGCCATGTGCTCCTCAGGCGGGAGCGTCGGTGATTCGCCCGAAGTGCCCACAGCGACGATGCACGACGTGCCTTGTTCGACGTGCCAATCCACCAGTTTTCGCAAGCTCTCGAAGTCGACGCTCCCGTCTTCATGCATGGGGGTAATCAGTGCAACGATGCTGCCGGTGATCATGGTCATGAGGCTTTCAAACAATGGGTGAAAAAGTAATCCGACATTCTACTCACGCCCACGGCGCAGGCGGCCGGCTGCGCGCCGTCAGTCGCGCAGTTGCCAAGCTGAGGTGTCGGCGGCGTCGCGCCTCGCCGCGATGCGCTGCACAAAGCGTTGGCGCTCGGCGTCAAAGCCTTCTTCAAAGGCGTGGATGTGCAGAGCAGCGCAGTGGGCCAAAAGTTCCCCGTCGCCAAGCAAAAAGTCAGGCTGTCTGGGGCGGCCGATCTCCGCTTGGCGGCTGTGAAAAGTCTCGTAGAGCAAGACACCGCCAGGCGCGAGCAGCGCCAACACATCGGGCAAATGCGGCCGCCACAAATAGTTGGTCACCACGATGGCGTCAAAAGCCTCGCCGGCGAGCGGCCACTCGGTTTGCTCCAAATCCAGGCAGCGGGTCTCGGCCATGGTGCTCAACGCCGCCAGGGCTTCGGCGTTGCGGTCAACCGCGACCACTTGCGCACCGCGCTCGGCCAACCAGCGCGTGTGTCGTCCAGACCCGCACGCCAAGTCGAGCACCCGCGCCCCCGGCGCCACCATGTGGCCCCAGCGCTGAATCCAAGGCGAGGCTTGGTCCATCAAAAACACCCCCAAAGCTGATCGGCCATGCTGACCAAGAAGTGCGGGTTTTGGTACTGCAGCAAGACCACCACCAAGACCAAGACCGCCAACGTCCACCAGCCCCAAGGACGGCGCTTGGGGGGCTCGCGGCTGTGGTCGTCAGTGGCGGTATGCGGCATGGTGGCGGGACTCAGATGCTCATCACGGCCACGGGCACGCGGGCGATGGCGTGCTCACGCACCGGCATGTTGGCCAGTGCTGCAAACACGCCCAGGGCGATCGCGGCGTACCAAACGATGTCGTAAGCGCCGGTGGCGTCGTACAAGACGCCACCCAACCAAACCCCCATGAAGCTGCCGACTTGGTGACTGAAAAACACGAACCCGGACAACATGGACATGTGGCGAATGCCAAAAATTTGTGCAATCGTCGCGTTGGTCGGTGGCACCGTGGACAGCCACAACACCCCCATGACCGAGGCAAAGATGTAGACCGACCAGGGCGTCAGTGGGGCGATCAAAAACAGCGTGATGGCCACTGAGCGGCCAAAGTAAATGAACGACAAGATGTGGCGCTTGGGCATGCGTTGGCCCAAGCTGCCCGCCGCGTAAGTGCCCACCACGTTGAACAGCCCGATCAAAGCCAAGGCCATGCTGGCCACTTCGGGCCCCAGGCCATGGTCTTTCAGGTAGCTGGGCCTGTGCACACCGATGAACACCACTTGAAAGCCACAG
>JALRFN010000023.1 GCA_023268425.1 Burkholderiaceae bacterium
CCGCCCCATGGACGTGGAGTGGGGCAAAGACGGCACCGACGGCAAACTTTACATTTTGCAAGCGCGCCCCGAAACCGTGAAGAGCCAATCCAAGGGCCAGGCAGAGCAGCGCTTCACCCTCAAAGGCAAGAGCCAGATCTTGGCCTCAGGCCGTGCCATTGGTCAGAAGATCGGCACAGGCCCGGTGCGTTTGGTGCACAGCATCAGCGAAATGAACAAGGTGCAAGCCGGCGACGTGTTGGTCACCGACATGACCGACCCCAACTGGGAGCCGGTGATGAAACGTGCTTCGGCCATCGTCACCAACCGAGGCGGGCGCACCTGTCACGCAGCCATCATCGCGCGTGAATTGGGCATTCCCGCGGTGGTCGGATGTGGCGACGCGACGGACACGCTGACCGACGGCACCTTGGTGACCGTGAGCTGCGCCGAGGGCGACACGGGCCACATCTACGAAGGCTTGTTGGAGATGGAAGTCACTGAGGTCTTGCA
The DNA here is from genome assembly GCA_023268425.1 of Burkholderiaceae bacterium. GTDB lineage: Bacteria > Pseudomonadota > Gammaproteobacteria > Burkholderiales > Burkholderiaceae_C > RS62. The sequence continues at coordinate 493 of JALRFN010000023.1, forward strand.
CGGAGAGATGCCCGAGCTGGATGTCAAGGTCATGATGAACGTGGGCAACCCTCAGTTGGCCTTTGACTTCGCGCAGCTGCCCAACGCAGGCGTGGGCCTGGCGCGCTTGGAGTTCATCATCAACAACAACATCGGTGTGCACCCCAAGGCCATCTTGGAGTACCCGAACATCGACGCCGATTTGAAAGTGGCGGTCGAGTCTGTGGCACGCGGGCACGCCTCGCCGCGCGCCTTTTACGTGGACAAGGTGGCCGAAGGTGTGGCCACCATCGCGGCGGCGTTTTGGCCCAAGCCGGTCATCGTGCGTTTGTCTGACTTCAAGTCCAATGAGTACCGCAAGTTGATTGGCGGTTCCCGCTACGAACCCGACGAAGAAAACCCCATGTTGGGTTTCCGTGGCGCTGCACGCTACATCAGCGAAGACTTTGCTGAAGCCTTCGCCATGGAGTGCGAAGCCATCAAACGCGTTCGCCAAGACATGGGCCTGAGCAATGTGCAAGTCATGGTGCCGTTTGTGCGCAACCTCAGCCAAGCCAAGAAGGTCACCGAGTTGTTGGCTGCACAAGGCCTGCAGCGTGGTCAAGACGACTTGAAGGTCATCATGATGTGCGAAGTGCCCAGCAACGCCGTGCTGGCTGAGCAGTTCCTGGCGTACTTCGACGGCTTTTCGATTGGCTCCAACGACTTGACCCAACTGACCTTGGGCTTGGACCGCGATTCTGGCTTGGAGTTGTTGGCGCATGACTTTGACGAGCGTGATCCCGCCGTCAAGGCCTTGTTGGAAATGGCCATCAACGCTTGCCGCGCACAGGGCAAATACGTCGGTATTTGTGGCCAAGGGCCCAGCGATCACATCGACTTCGCGCTGTGGTTGCATGAGCGTGGCATCAGCTCCATTTCCTTGAATCCGGATACGGTCGTAGAAGCCTGGCAGCAACTGGCTGAGCAAACCCAGGCGCGTTGATCTGCGTCATGGTGAAGCCAAGAACAACGGGGCCAAATGGCCCCGTTGTTCTTGGTGGCTGACGCCAATCGTTGGGCGTCTTGAAGGTCAGGCGCGGGTCAGGCTGATTCGCACAATCCAAGGCAAAGAAAAAACGAATGGGGGAGTCTGTCATGAGCACTCGAGGTGTCTGGGGTCGGGGAGCGCGCAGATGAAAAAAACCTGGCCGCGTTGGGTGTGGCTGGCAGGGCTGGCTGCGCTGCTGGGCTTGCTGCTGTGGGTGTTGTTCACTGGGCTGCTGATGTGGAGCGCTGTGCCCAGTGATTTGCGGCCCGGTTTGCTGGCGGCATTGGACGGGCGCTGGCCTTTGGCTTTGATGACCGCCGTGATGGCTGGCCTGGGTGCTTTGGTCGCGGCGAATGCGGTTCACCGCCGATGGATAGGACCCAACACCCGCTTGGCCGAGCGTTTGGAGCAGGCACTGGTGCAAACCGACTTGGCGGCTGTGAAGGGTGATGACTTGCCCAGCGCCGCGCGCATGGTGGCTGCCGTCAATGGCCTGTTGCGCCAACGCATCGCCATGACCCAAGCGATGGACGAGCGCGTCAAGGAGGCCAGCGCTCGCGTGCAGGCGGAGCGCAACCAACTGGCCGCACTGATGGCGGAGCTGCAACAAGCGGTGGTGGTGTGCAACCGAGAAGGCCAAGTCTTGTTGTTCAACCAAAAGGCGCGCATGCAGTTTCGCACCTTGGCCGCAGGCGGCCACGGTTCCGGGCGTTGGTTGGGGGTGGGGCGGTCGATTTTTGCACTGCTGGATGCTGACCGCGTGGCCTATGCCTTGCGTGAGTTGGAGGTGCGCTTGGAGCGCGGCGCCAGCAACCCGTCCTCCACCTTTGTCATGACCACTGTGGGCGGACAGCTGTTGCGGGTGCACGTGGGTTCGATTGCAGCGAGCGAAGACGGTGCAAGTCAATTGGATGGTTTTGTGCTGCTGATGGAGAACATCACCCGCGAGTACCGCGAGCAAGCCGAGCACGACGCCTTACTCAACGGACTGACTGAGCGTGGGCGCGCATCGTTGGCCAACATCCGCACGGCGGTGTTGACGCTGCAGCGCACAGACATCGAGGAAGACACGCGTGTGCGCTTGCGGGCCACCATCGCCACCGAGGTCGCTGACATGCAAGCGCGCATGACCGAAGCGGCGCAGCGGGCCAATACCGAGTTGGTCAAGCGTTGGCCGTTACAGGACATGTTGGCACAGGATCTGGTGTCAGCGGCGTTGCGTCAGCTCCAAGACTTGGTACCCTTGGCCTGGGTGAAGGAAGAGGTGCCCAGCGACGTGTGGCTGCGCGTGGACAGCTATTCGTTGGTTCAGGCGATGGCACATTTGGCCGAGCGTCTCTACGAGTCGTTTGCGCTGCGTCACATGCGGCTGCGCGTGCGTGTGGACGGCCGTTTTGTGCTGGTGGACATGGTGTGGACAGGCGAGGTGATGTCCACAGAGACTGCGATGGGTTGGGAGTTGGATCCGATTCAAGTCGGCGGCGAGTTGTCGCCCTTGTCAGTGCGCGATGTGCTGGAGCGTCACGGCGCGGCCTTGTGGTTTGAGCGCGAGCGCGTGCGCCACGAGGCTTTCTTTCGCATCCAACTGCCAGCGCGCCACTACACGCCAGCACCCGAGGAGGGCCTCAGCAGTGAGGCTGAGCGCCCCGAGTTTTTTGATTTCGATTTGTTTTCGGTGTCGGCCCAATCACGCGCGTTGGATGAGCGTTTGTTGACCGAGTTGGTCTACACGGTGTTTGACACCGAAACCACAGGCATGAACCCCTCGGGCGGCGATGAAATCATTCAACTTGGCGCGGTGCGCATCGTCAATGGGCGGCTGATGCCGGGCGAGGCCATCGATCAACTGGTCGATCCGCAGCGTGATATTCCCGCCGCGACCATTCCCGTGCATGGCATCACGCCCGATATGGTGCAAGGGCAGCCCAAGGTCTTAGAGGTACTGCCGCAGTTCCATGCCTTTGCCCAAGACACGGTGCTGGTTGCACACAATGCTGCGTTTGACATGCGCTTGCTGGAACTCAAGGAAGTGGCTTTGGGTTTGCGCTTTGACCATCCGGTGTTGGATACCCTGTTGCTGTCTGCCGTAGCCAGTCCTGAGCAGGAGTCGCACCGCTTGGATGCGATCGCGGAGCGCTTTGGCATCGAGGTCAAGGGGCGGCACACGGCCATGGGCGATGCCTTGGTCACTGCCCAAGTCTTGTTGAAGTTGATTCCTTTGCTGCAAGCCAAGGGCATCCACACGCTGGCGCAGGCGCGCGAGGCGGCCCAGCAAACCTATTACGCCCGCCTCAAATATTGACCCCCGACTGATGCCGCTGGGCTTCAGTCCGCTTTCGCTGCTTAGCGGTTGGCTTGATAGCGGTTGGCCAACACGTCTTGCAATTTGCCGACCATGCGAAAGGCTTGACGCAGGTGCTCTCGGTCAAAGCTAGACAGCGAGGCGGGCGGCAGCAAGTTGTCGGGCGTGTGTCCGGCTGCAATTTGTTGGGCTTGGTGTTGCAAGCGCACGTCGGCGATGAACTCCAGCGCATCGCGAAG
>JALRFN010000167.1 GCA_023268425.1 Burkholderiaceae bacterium
TGGGCAACATCGACGAGCCACTGATTTGGTTGGTGGCCTTTGGCTCCGGCATGGGCGCCTTGGTGGGCAGCGTCGAGCACCAAGGCCAAACCGTGCCCTACATCTTGTTTTTGGCCAGCGGCAGCATTTGCATGAGCGCCATGAACGCCGCCACCTTTGAGGCCTTGTACTCGGCGTTTTCACGCATGCACGTACAAAAAACCTGGGACGGCATCATGAATGCGCCGGTCAACCTCGACAGCGTGGTCTTCGCCGAAATGCTGTGGGCGGCCTTCAAATCGCTGTTCACCATCACCGCCATCATGGGCGTGATGCTGGCCCTGGGCATCACGCACAGCCCCAAACTCTTGGCCGCTTGGCCGGTGCTGTGGCTGACAGGCTTGGTGTTTGCCAGCATCGCGCTGGTCTTCAACGCGCTGGCCAAAGGCTACGATTTTTTCACCTACTACTTCACCCTGTTTTTGACGCCCATGATGTTTTTGTCTGGCGTGTTTTTCCCCCTGGAGCAACTGCCTACTTGGGTGGTGACCATCGCGCACACCCTGCCCCTGAATCACGCCGTCAGCTTGGTGCGGCCCATGTTCATGGACCAATGGCCGCAAAACGTTGCGCTGCACCTGGGCGCACTGCTGGCGTATGGCCTGATCGGTTTTTGGCTGGCCTTGGCGCTGACGCGCAAGCGCTTTCGGCTGTGAACCCAGCGTGATGGCCGCGCAAGACCTGTTGGCGCTGGGCGCAGCCGCCTGTTGGGCGGCCAGCGCCTTGTTGTCGGCTGACCCGTCCAAGCACTTGGGCGCCTTCGCGTTCGTGCGCTGGCGCATGGGTTTGGTTTTGCTGCTGCTGTGGCCAGCCGCTGCTTGCTTCAGCGACATCAACAGCCTCAGCACCGGTGCCCTGGCCTTGATGGCGTTCAGCGGCGTGATCGGCATCAGCCTGGGCGACAGCGCCTTGTTTGGCGCCATGAACGCGCTGGGGCCCCGGCGCACAGGCGTGCTGTTCGCCACCCATGCCTTGTTCAGCGCCGCGCTGGGTTACCTGCTGTTGGGTGAGCGGCTAGGCCTGCAGGCTTACCTCGCAGCCTTGGTGACGGTGGGCGGCGTGATGATCGCCGTGGCCTGGGGGCGACGCAAAAGCGAGGTGCACGCCTGGGAGCCTGAGGGCAGCTCAGCGCGCGGGATCGCACTTGCACTGGGCGCGGCCCTGTGCCAAGCCTTGGGCGCGCTGATCGCCAAACCCGTGCTCAGCGGCGAGGACGGCTTGAACCCTATCCTGGGCTTGGCGGTGCGTGTCTCGGCCGCTTGGCTGGCCTTGTGGCTGATGTGGCTGCTGCACCGCAAAGCCCACCGGGCTCACCACGCGGTGAACTGGCTTGTGGTGCGCCAAACCGCCTTCAGCGGCTGGGTGGGCATGGGTTTGGGCATGGGCCTGTTGCTGTGGGCATTGAGCCTGGGCAGCGTCGGCGCCGTTGGCGTCTTGTCGTCGGTGACCCCGGTGCTGGTGCTGCCCATGCTGTGGTGGAAGTTTGGCCGCATCCCGGCCATTGGCGCCTGGGTGGGCGCAGCGGTGGCCGTGACGGGCACCGCCTTGATGCTCACGCGCTGATCAAGCCGCAGGCGCGCCTGCGTCTGCCCAGCCACCAGCAGGGGCAAAACGCGCGCGCAGCTCATTCAAACCCATGGTGTCCAAAATTTCGGCCATGCGCTGCTGTGCGCTGTGCTTGCCCTTGCCCACGCGCTTGGCCAAGATCAACTCGTTTTTCATCGCGTGCTCCCAGCCCACCAACTCGGTCACCGTGACTTGGTAACCGCTGGCTTCCAGGCGCAAGCAGCGCAAGACATTGGTCACTTGCGAGCCCATTTCGCGGGTGTGCAAGGGGTGGCGCCACAACTCAGACAGCGGGGTGCGCGACAAGGACAAGGCCTTGTGTTGGCGCATGCTCGCGGCGACCTCGGCTTGGCAACAAGGCACGACCACGATGTGCGGCGCCTCATGGGCCAGCGCAAAGTCCAAGGCGTCATCAGTCGCGGTGTCGCAAGCGTGCAAGGCGGTCACGATGTCAATCGGCCCGGCAATGGCGTCTTGGCGCATCGCGTCTTGCACGGTCATGGCGTGAAAACCCATGCGCGCAAAGCCAAACTGGGCCGCCAGCGCCTGCGAGCGCTCGACCAGCTCGCCGCGCGACTCAATGCCCTCGACCCGCCCCACCTCCAGTGCACGCAGCACCCAGTCGTACAGCACAAAGCCCAGATAAGACTTGCCCGCGCCGTGATCGACCACGGTCACGTCACCTCGCTGCGCGATGACCTCGCGCATCAGCGGTTCGATGAAATGCACCAAGTGCGCCACCTGCTTGAGTTTGCGGCGGCTGTCTTGGTTGATGCGCCCCTCGCGGGTGACGATGTGCAAGGCCTGCAACAGCCCCAGCGACGCGCCCTGGGGCAGCTCGGGCAATTGTTCAGACAAAGGGGGTTGGGGTTTGGCCATGGGTGCATGATAGAGGCCATGAGCCTGGACTTTCACGACCTGACCCCCGATTGCATGCTGGACGCCCTGGCTCAAGTCGGCTTGTCTGGCGATGGCCGCATGTTGGCGCTGTCGTCTTATGAAAACCGCGTGGTGCGCTTTCACTTGGAGCAGCCCTGGGGTGACGCCGATTCGGTGGTGGTCAAGTTTTACCGTCCCGGGCGATGGTCCGACGCCAGCATCCAAGAAGAGCACGACTTCGCCCACGCGCTGCACGCCGCTGAAGTGCCCGTCATCGCGCCCTTGGTTTTGGGCGGCGCCACCCTACACCAGCACCAAGGCTTTGGCTTTTCCGTTTCACCGTGGTGTGGCGGGCGGCGGCCTGAATTGGAAGACGTCGAGGTGTTGGAGTGGATTGGCCGCTTGATGGCGCGCTTGCACAACGTGGGGGCGCAAGCGCGTTTTGCGCACCGCCCCGCGATCAACCCGGACACTTACGGCGAAGCAAGCCGAGAGGCGCTGCTGGCCGGGCAACACCTGCCGCTGGAGGTCGAACGCAGTTGGCTGGCCGCCTTCGAGTCGGCCATGCAGGCGGTGCGCGCCGCTTGGGACGTCACCCCGCACGTCAGCTTGCGACTGCACGGTGACTGCCACCCCGGCAACATTTTGTGGACGCCCGACCACGGGCCACACTTTGTCGACTTGGACGACGCCCAAAGCGGTCCCGCGGTGCAAGACCTGTGGATGTTGCTCTCGGGCGAGCGCGCGCAACAGACCCAGCAACTGGCCTTTGTGCTCGACGGCTACGAGCAACTGCGCGACTTCGACCGCCGCGAGCTGGCGCTGATTGAGCCGCTGCGTACCCTGCGCTTGATCCACTACAGCGCTTGGCTGGCGCGTCGTCAAAGTGACCCCGCTTTCCAACACAACTTTCCGTGGTTTGGCACACTCGCCTATTGGCAAGAACAGGTGCGTGTCCTGCACGAGCAAATCGAGGCCATGCAAGCCCCCACCCTCTTTGTTTGAGAGATCAGCCCATGCGTTTGACGCTTTATCACAACCCCAAATGCAGCACCGCGCGCCACGTGTTGGCCGCGCTGCGCGAAGCCGGCTTTGCACCCGAGATCGTCGAATACCTGAACACGCCGCCCAGCGCGGCCGAACTGCAGCGGCTGTCCGACAAGGTCGGCCAAGGTGCACTGGCGATCACGCGAACCAAAGAAGCGCTCTACAAAGCATTGGGCTTGGATGCTACAGGCACCAGCGAGGCGCAGCTGATCACCGCCATTGCGCAGCACCCGGTGCTGCTGAATCGACCCATTGTGGAGACCGAAGCCTTCGCCATGGTGGTGCGCCCCAGCGCCACCGTTGACCAACTCATCACCCGTTTGCAATCATGAGCACCTTGCCTTTGGAAACCGAGTTTCACAGCTACCACCCCGCCGAGGGCCATGGCTTGCCGCACGACCCGTTCAATGCCATCGTCGGCCCGCGCCCGATTGGTTGGATCTCCACGCTGGGCCCAACGGGCGCGGCCAACTTGGCGCCCTACAGCTTTTTCAACGCCTTCAACTACATCCCGCCCATCATTGGCTTCTCCAGCACGGGCTACAAAGACACCGTGGCCAACATTGAGGCCAACGGCGAGTTTGTGTGGAACCTGTGCACACGCCCTTTGGCCGAGGCCATGAATGCCAGCTGCGAGCACTTCGCGCCCGAGGTGTCTGAGTTTGAGCGCACCGGCATGACCCCAGTGGCCTCGCAGCGCGTGGCGCCGCCCCGCGTGGGCGAAAGCCCGGTGGCCTTTGAGTGCAAGTTGGCGCACTTCATGCAGCTCAAAAGCGCCGCGGGCGAGCCCATCGACACCTGGTTCGTCCTGGGCGAAGTGGTGGCCATTCACATCGCCAAGCGCTTGCTCAAAGACGGCATTTACGACACCGCCAACGCCAACCACATCTTGCGCGGCGGTGGCCCCAAAGACTATTTCAGCATCGGCCCTGAGCAGCTCTTTCACATGCGCCGCCCAGAGGGCACCCGCCCCTTCACGCCGCGCACGCGTGTTGCAGACTGAGGCCGCCGCTTGAGCGCACAGACCTACCTGGTTGGCGGCGCGGTGCGCGACGTCTTGCTGGCGCGCTGGCAGCAGCAAGTGCCTGCCACATCTGACCGCGACTGGGTGGTCGTGGGCAGCACACCCGAAGCCATGAGCGCACAAGGCTTCACGCCAGTGGGCAAAGACTTCCCGGTCTTTTTGCACCCTGATACACACGAGGAATACGCGCTGGCACGCACCGAGCGCAAAACCGCGCGTGGCTATCACGGCTTTGCCATTCAAGCCTCGCCAGAGGTGACGCTCGAAGAAGACCTCGCGCGCCGAGACCTGACCATCAACGCCTTGGCGCTGCCGGCAGCGCTGGTCGATGGTGACTGGACTGAAGGCGATGTGGTGGACTGCCATGGCGGTTTGGCCGATTTGCGCGCCGGCGTGTTGCGCCACGTCACCGAGGCGTTTGCCGAAGACCCCGTGCGCATCCTGCGCTTGGCCCGCTTTGCCGCCCGCTGGCCACACATGCGTGTGGCTGACGACACCCTGGCGCTGATGACGCACATGGTGCAAGCCGGTGAAGTCGACGCCTTGGTGCCCGAGCGGGTTTGGCAAGAGCTCTCGCGCGGGCTGATGGAAGGGCAACCCTCACGCATGTTCGCCGTCTTGCGCGACTGTGGCGCCTTGCGCGTGCTGCTGCCCGAGCTCGATCGCCTGTGGGGCGTGCCGCAACGCGCCGATTACCACCCAGAAATCGACACCGGCGTGCACGCCATGATGGTCATCGACATGGCGGCACGCATGCAAGCCTCGCTGCCGGTGCGCTATGCCTGTCTGTGCCACGACTTGGGCAAAGGCACGACGCCAGCCGATGTCTTGCCGCGTCACATTGGCCACGAAGGGCGCAGCGAAAAACTGGCCCGAGCGGTCAGCCAACGCTGGCGCGTGCCCAAAGCCTGCGCGGAGCTTGCCGACGTGGTCGCGCGCGAGCACGGCAACATCCACCGCAGCCTGGACTTTGGTGCGGACGCGGTGCTGCGTCTGCTCACCCGTTGCGACGCACTGCGTCGCCCCGAACGCTGGCCCGAGATCGCGCTGGCTTGCGAATGCGATGCACGCGGTCGCCTGGGCTTGGAAGCACAGGCTTATCCGCAAGCAGCGCGTTTGTCTGAGGCCTTACAAGCGGCCTTGGCGGTCGAGACCGCAAGCATTGCGCAAGACGTGCAAAACAAGCACCACGAGGCCAAAACCTTGGGCGTCGCAATTGCCGAGGCCGTGGCGCAAGCGCGAACACTGGCCATTGCCCGCGCGCTTCAGAGCCCGCCATCCACCTGAACCTAAATCTGGCAGTTGATCGCTCAATTTCCGCGGATCAAGCCCATGAATACAGGCCTGCTTGAGCACGACACGGTTCACCTGATGGGTGACGTCGCTATGCACCATTGAGCAGCCCTGGAACGTGCTGGCCGCGTTGTTCCTCCTTGCTGGCAGGAGCCAGCCGCGTCGTCACGCCTTGCCGGCTCATCCCAGGACCGCCCACTGGAGTGCATCCAACCGCCGGATTTAGGTTGAAGCCAGCTCAAGGCGCGATGAACGCCACCCCAGGACAAGGCTCAGGCCATCAGGCCGCGCCGTTCATGACCCGGCGTGCAGCCAGGCCAGCATTTGCGCCTCGTCGATGACGGGCACGCCCAGGCTGTTGGCTTTGTCCAGCTTGCTGCCCGCCTCGCTGCCGGCAACAACAAAGTCAGTTTTCTTGCTCACGCTGCCGGAGACCTTGGCGCCCGCGTCTTCCAGCATGGCCTTGGCTTGGTCACGCGACAAGGTGGGCAAGCTGCCCGTGAGCACCACGGTTTTGCCCGCCAAAGCGCCAGTGGCCTCGGTTTGTGGCGCCTGCTCGCTCCAGTGCACACCGACTTCGCGCAAGGCTTGCACCATCTCGCGGTTGTGCATTTGTGCAAAAAAGGTCTGCACGCTGGCCGCCACAGTCGGGCCCACATCACGCACCGCCAACAGCGCGGCCTCATCGGCCGCCATCAACGCGTCCAAGCCCCCAAAATGGCGCGCCAAGTCTTTGGCCGTGGTCTCGCCGACGTGGCGGATGCCCAAAGCGTAGAGGAATCTGGCCAAGGTCGTTGACTTGGAGGTTTGCAAAACGTCCAACAGGTTTTGTGCCGACTTCTCGCCCATGCGCTCCAGGCCTGCCAATTGGTCGAGCTGCAAACGGTAGAGATCAGGCAGGTGCTCAATCAAGCCAGCCTCCACCAGTTGGTCGACCAACTTATCGCCCAGACCTTCGACATCCATGGCCTTGCGCGAGGCGAAGTGCAAGATGGCCTCTTTGCGCTGGGCACCACAGTACAAGCCGCCGGTGCAACGGTAATCGGCCTCCTCAGGCTCGCGCGTGGCTGCGCTGCCACACACGGGGCACGCGTGAGGCATGGTGAACACCTCGGACGCGCCTTGGCGTTTGTCCAGCAGCACGCTGACCACTTCGGGGATCACATCACCCGCGCGGCGCACCACCACGGTATCGCCCACACGCACGTCTTTGCGTCGGGCTTCGTCTTCGTTGTGCAGCGTCGCATTGGTCACCGTGACACCGCCCACAAACACTGGCGCCAGCTTGGCTACCGGGGTGAGTTTTCCGGTGCGGCCCACCTGAACGTCAATCGCCAACACCGTCGTCAACTGCTCTTGCGCGGGGAACTTGTGTGCCACCGCCCAACGCGGTTCACGCGAGACAAAACCCAAACGCCGCTGCAAGGCCAAGTCATTGACCTTGTATACCACGCCGTCGATGTCAAAGGGCAGCGCGTCGCGCGCGGTGGCCACCTCTTGGTGATAGGCCACCAAACCCGCACCTCCCTGCACCACGCGCGCCCAATGCGAGACCGGAAAACCCCAGGCTTGAAAGCGCGCCAAGATGTCCGCGTGCGTTCTCAAGCCCAATGCAGCGCTCAAATCTTGGCCAGACGCGTCTTTGACTTGCGCCAAGGCATAGGCAAAGAAACTCAAGGGACGTTGCGCCGCGATGCGGCTATCCAACTGGCGCACGGCACCAGCCGCTGCATTGCGCGGGTTGACAAAGGTCTTGTCGCCACGCTGGCGCTGCGCGTCGTTGAGCGCTTCGAAATCGGCGCGCGCCATGTAAACCTCACCGCGCACTTCCAACAGCACTGGCGCCTCGCCCTGCAGGCGCAAAGGAATTTGGCCAATCGTGCGCACATTGGCCGTCACGTCTTCGCCCTGCGCACCATCGCCACGCGTCGCAGCGCGCACCAACACCCCGTCTTCGTAGCGCAGACTCATGGCCAAGCCATCAAACTTGAGCTCCGCGACGTAGGCCAGCTCAGGTGCCTCATCGCGCAGTTCCAGCTCTTTGCGCATGCGGCGGTCAAAGTCCAGCGCCCCCATCTCGGTGGTGTCGGTTTCGGTGCGGATGCTGAGCATGGGCACGTCATGCACCACGCTGGCAAAGCCGTCCAACACCGCCCCCCCCACCCGTTGCGTGGGCGAGTCCGCGCTCAGCAGTTCGGGGTACTGCGCCTCCAAGGCCTGTAGGCGCTGAAACAACTGGTCATAGGCCGCATCGGGCAGCTCTGGTGCGTCCAAGACGTAATAAAGGTGTCCGTGGTGGCGCAACTGTGCACGCAGCGCTTCGGCCTCCTGCGCGGCTTGATCGCGGGGGTCGGCGTCGCTTGCGAACAGATCGCCCGTACTCATGAGAACAGGCGGCGAGCCAACACCGAGCCTGCACTGAGGTCGCGTTGATCCAGTGCGTCATACAGCTTGGCCAACTCTTGACCGATTTGCACCAAGCTGGACTCGGGCAAGGCTTGGCCCACGTCATCGACGATGTCCGCCCCCATGGTCTCGGCCAACTTGAGCGCGATCTCCACCATGTGCTCAAAGGGCTGCTCATCACGCGGCACGTGTGGCACATCCAAGATCAAGCGCAGCTCACGCAAGGCGGCGTCTTGGTCGTCGTCCAAAGCCGCTTGGGTGTCAAAGCGCATGGTCACCAAGGGGGCCTCGCCCGTCGATGCAGGCAAGACCAGGCGCCCGGGCACCGCGCCCGCGATCAACCCCAAAGCCGCCGTGTGGTGGTGCACAAAACCCACGCTCCACGCTGCGCCCTTGGCACGCAAAACCAAACCCAGTTGCGCGTCGTGTGCGCTGGCGAATTGGTCCAACTCCTTGGCCCGCGCGACTTCCGACAACATGTCTGGAAAATCCGGCGCGCCGCCCAAGGTGTCGGCCAGGGTCTGTACTTTGGACACAAACTCGGAAAACTCGATGTTGTTGATGGCGCCCGAACGGTTGGCCAATTGCAAGCCCACTTGCATGGCTTGGTAACGGTGCGCGGGCTGGGGCCGCTCCCACAAGCCATCATCGCCTTGGCACTCGACCACCAGTGTCTTGCTGCCCACGCGGCGCGTCGCCGGCATCGCGGCCAGCACAGCGTCGCCCGAGACGGGGCCGGACAAGGCCACGGGCACCACAGAATCAATCAAGCTGTCCAAGACCGCTTCGGTCGCCAACTGCACTGGCGGCAAATCCACCAGGGCCGCGTCGCTCACCGCGTCAAAGCCCGGCTCGACGGCGCTGCTGCTCGCGTCGCTGCCCATCAAACCCGCGTCGTCCAATACGGGCTCGACCGCCACCTGGCGCTCAGCGCCAGCCTTGGCCGAACTTTTGTTGGGCGTGGCTTGGCGTGGTTGCGCCCGTCGCATGGCCCACCAGTTGTAGGCCAACACGCCCACCACCACCAGGCCACCCAAGATGGCCACACTCCACTGCATGCTGTTCATGTTGTTTGTCCTTTGAGGGGCGGCGCCATCAGGCCTCAGCCATGTTGACCGCCGCGTCCATGTCCACCGCCACGATGCGTGAGACTCCTTGCTCTTGCATGGTCACGCCAATCAACTGCTCGGCTTTTTCCATTGAGATTTTGTTGTGGCTGATGTACAAAAACTGCGTCTCGTGGCTCATGCGCCCAACCAGCGAGGCGTAGCGCTCGGTGTTGCTGTCATCCAGGGGGGCGTCCACCTCGTCAAGCAAACAAAACGGCGCCGGGTTGAGCTGAAAAATCGCAAACCTCAAGGCAATGGCTGTCAGCGCCTTCTCGCCTCCCGAGAGCAGCTGGATGGTTTGATTTTTCTTGCCTGGCGGCTGAGCCATGACTTGCACGCCGGCGTCAAGAATTTCTTCGCCCGTCATCAGTAACTTGGCCTGCCCACCGCCAAACAGCTCGGGGAACATGCGCCCAAAATGCTGGTTTACCGTCTCAAAGGTTGAGCCCAGCAAGTCGCGGGTTTCCATGTCGATTTTGTGAATCGCATCTTCCAGCGTTTGAATGGCCTCATTGAGGTCGGCGGACTGTTGGTCCAAAAAGGTTTTGCGCTCTTGCGCCTCGGTAAGCTCTTCGAGTGCGGCCAAGTTGACCGCGCCCAGCTGCTGGATGCTGCGCTGCAAGCGCTCGATTTGCTCGGGCAATTGCTCAAGGCTGACACCGTCTTGCGCCACCGAGGCGGCAATGACCTGGGTGTCTTGCTCGTGCAAATGCTCTTGCGCCTGCGACATCGCCAGCCGCGCGGCCTGCTCGGCCAACTGCAGCTCGGTGATGCGTTGGCGC
>JALRFN010000138.1 GCA_023268425.1 Burkholderiaceae bacterium
GAAGGCGCGAAGGTTATTACGCCAATTACGACATTGGTTGAAGCTGTTGTTGCACAAGCAAAAGCCCCAGGTGCCGCGCCAGTATCGGCCGAGGGCGGCCGTGGTCGGCGATGGCCACGTAGGTCAGGCTGGCTTCGGTGACTTTGACGAAGTGACCTTGGGTGCGGAATTGCTCGGCAAAGACTTCCACCAAAACGGTGATCGAGGTGTTGCCGATGCGTTTGACGCTGCCGTAAAACGACAAGATGTCGCCCACACGCACAGGCTGTTTGAAGATGAATTCGTTGACCGCCACCGTGGCCATGCGCCCGCCGATGTGGCGCGCCGGGATCACCGAACCTGCGATGTCCACCTGGGCCATGACCCAGCCGCCAAAGATGTCGCCGTTGGCGTTGCAGTCCGCTGGCATGGGCACCACTTTGAGCACCAACTCCTTGTCGGTGGGCAAATCGGCACGGGCGTTGGGGTGGGCCAAGCGGCTGTCGGTGGTCATGGTCGGATTGGGGTTTCAGCTTTATACGAAAATTGCATGAATTAAAGCACGAAGCCCTCGCGCTTGACCGTTTGCACACCGAGTTTTCATGCGCCGATTTGCCCATGCGCCAGGGGACGCTTTGCCCCAAACCTCACGCGGACAGCACTCTGATTGGCAGGTGCTGGGCCGCTTGTTGCCTTACCTGTGGACCTATCGCTGGCGGGTGGGTTTGGCCCTGGCTTTCATGGTGGGTGCCAAGCTGGCCAACGTGGGTGTGCCGGTCTTGCTCAAGCAACTGGTGGATGCCATGAACTTGCCCGCCGGCGATGCGCGTGCCCTGGTGGTGGTGCCCGTGGGCTTGTTGCTGACCTATGGTTTGTTGCGTTTCTCGACCACGCTGTTCACCGAGTTGCGCGAGCTGGTGTTTGCCAAAGCCACCGAGGGCGCGACGCGGCACATCGCGCTGCAGGTCTTTGAGCACTTGCACGGCTTGTCGCTGCGCTTTCACCTGGATCGGCAAACGGGTGGGTTGACGCGTGACATCGAGCGCGGCACGCGCGGCGTGCAGTCGCTGATTTCGTTTTCGCTCTACAGCATCTTCCCCACCTTGATTGAGGTTGCGCTGGTGTTGGGCATTTTGGGTTGGAACTTTGACCAAGGCTATGTGTGGATCACGCTGACGGCGCTGATCGCCTATGGCACTTGGACGGTCAAAGTCACCGAGTGGCGCACGCACTTTCGCCGCGAGATGAACCGCTTGGACTCCGACGCCAACAGCCAAGCGATTGATTCGCTGATCAATTACGAGACGGTCAAATACTTCAACAACGAGCGATTTGAAGCCGAGCGTTACGACCGGGGTTTGGAGGCCTTGCGACTGGCGCGCATCAAAAGCCAGTCGTCCTTGAGTTTGCTCAACGCGGGTCAGCAACTGATCATCGCCACCGCCTTGGTGTTGATGTTGTGGCGCGCCACGCAAGGCGTGGCCAATGGCAGCCTGAGCCTGGGTGACTTGGTCATGGTCAACGGTTTCATGATTCAGCTCTACATCCCGCTGGGTTTTTTGGGCACGCTGTACCGCGAGATCAAGCAAAACCTGACCGACTTGGACCGCATGTTCACCTTGATGGACAGGCCGCAAGAGGTGCGCGACGCCCAGGGCGCGCAGCCCTTGCGCCTGAGTGCCCAGCCGCACTTGCGCTTCGAGGGCGTGCGCTTTGCTTACGACCCGGATCGCGAGGTGCTGCATGGCTTGGACTTTGAGGTACCACCCGGGCACACGGTGGCGGTGGTCGGGCCGTCGGGCTCGGGCAAGTCGACGCTGGCGCGTTTGCTTTACCGTTTTTACGACGTCAGCGAGGGCCGCATCACCATCGACGGTCAAGACCTGCGCGAGGTCACGCAAGACAGCGTGCGCCAGGCGATTGGCATCGTGCCGCAAGACACGGTCTTGTTCAACAACACCGTGGCCTACAACATCCGCTACGGGCGGCCCGAAGCCAGCGACGAAGCGGTTTACGCTGCCGCGCGGGCGGCGCGCATCCACGACTTTGTCTCGGCTTTGCCCAAGGGTTACGAGACCATGGTGGGCGAGCGTGGCTTGAAACTGTCGGGCGGCGAAAAACAACGGGTGGCCATTGCGCGCACGCTGCTCAAAAACCCAGCCATCGTCATCTTTGACGAGGCGACTTCGGCGCTGGATTCGGCCAACGAGCGCGCCATCCAAAGCGAAATCCGCACCGCGTCGGTGGGCAAAACGACCTTGGTGGTCGCGCACCGTTTGTCCACCATCGTGCACGCGCATGAGATTTTGGTCATGGACAGTGGTCGCATCGTGGAGCGGGGCACCCACGCGGCCTTGCTGGCTGCGGGTGGACGTTACGCCGAGATGTGGGCCATGCAACAACAGCAGCCCGAGCAGGCGCCCAAAACGCAGGCGCCAGAACAACAGGAGTGAGCGATGGAGACCAAGTGGTTGGAAGACTTTGTGTCGCTGGCGCAAACCCGCAGCTTCAGCCGTTCGGCGCAGTTGCGCCACGTCACGCAACCCGCGTTTTCGCGGCGCATCCAGTCGCTGGAGGCGTGGGCGGGTACCGACTTGGTTGACCGATCCAGTTACCCGACCAAGCTGACTGCAGCGGGCCAAGTCTTGTACGAGCAAGCCTTGAGCATGTTGCAAGAGCTGCAAGCCACGCGCTCGACCTTGCGCACACACGTCAAGGCGGTCAAGGGCGTGCTGGAATTTGCGGTGCCACACACGCTGGCCATTTCCTTTTTCCCGCATTGGATGGCGGCCTTGCGCGAGCACCTGCCGCAGTTGCGCAGTCGCTTGATCGCGATGAACGTGCACGACGCTGTGTTGCGCCTGGTGGAAGGCAGTTGTGACGTGTTGTTGGCCTATCACCACCCTTCGCACCCGATTGCGCTGGACCCCATGCATTACGACATGTTGGTCTTGGGGCATGACATGGTCACCGCTTATGCCGCGCCAACGGGCGATGCGCCCAAATGGACCTGGCCGCCCGCGCGCGGTCAACGCACACCCTGGCTGGCCTACGCCTCAGGGGCGTATTTGGGTTTGGTGGTTGAAAGCGCCTTGAAAAAGGCCTCGGCCATCGACGCCTTTGACCGCGTGTACGAAACCGAGATGTCGGAAAGCGTCAAGGCCATGGCGGTCGAGGGCCAAGGCGTGGCCTTTTTGCCCGCCAGTGCGGTGGCCAACGACGTGGCGCGCGGTCGATTGTTGCCGCTGGCTGGCGCGCCGGAGATCGATTTGGAGGTGCGCATCTACCGCCAGCGCCACCACACCGCCGCCGACGAGCAAGGCCTCACCGATGCGCTGTGGGCGCATTTGGCAAAGCAACAAGTCAAAGACCCCGCTTGAACCTGCCCCAAGCTCTAGGACAATGCGCTCATGAACACACTCACCATCACCCGCCCCGACGACTGGCACTTGCACGTGCGCGATGGCGACGCTTTGGGCGTTGTCGTGCCGCACACGGCCGCGCAATTTGGCCGCGCCATCATCATGCCCAACCTCAAGCCGCCCGTGACCACGGCCCAAGCCGCGCTGGCCTACAAGCAGCGCATCTTGGCCGCTGTGCCAGCAGGCCTGGACTTTGAGCCCTTGATGACGCTGTACCTCACCGACAACTTGGCGCCTGAGGAAATCAGCCGCGCCAAAGCGGCGGGCGTCGTGGCCTGCAAGTTGTACCCCGCGGGGGCGACGACCAACAGCGACGCTGGCGTGACCGATGTGCGCAAGATTTACCCAGTGTTGGAAGCCATGCAGCGTGAGGGCTTGTTGCTGTTGGTGCATGGCGAAGTGACCGACCCAGCGATTGATTTGTTTGATCGCGAAGCGGTGTTCATCGAGCAAGTCTTGAAGCCATTGCGGCAAGACTTTCCCCAGCTGAAAATCGTCATGGAGCACATCACCACGGCAGACGCTGCGCAATATGTGGCGGCTGCCGATGGCCACTTGGCCGCCACCATCACGGCCCACCACCTTTTGTACAACCGCAACGCGATTTTCCAAGGCGGCGTGCGCCCGCACTATTACTGCTTGCCCGTGCTCAAGCGCGAGAGTCACCGCCAAGCCTTGGTGGCCGCTGCGACCAGTGGCTCGCCCAAATTTTTCCTCGGCACCGACAGCGCACCGCACCCGGCCCACCTCAAAGAGCATGCGGTGGGTTGCGCGGGTTGCTACACCGCCTTGTCAGCGCTGGAGATGTACGCCAAGGCATTTGAGGCCGCAGGCGCGCTGGACAAGCTGGAGGGATTTGCGTCGCATTTCGGTGCCGACTTCTATGGCTTGCCGCGCAACCAAGGCACGGTGACTTTGGTGCGCGAGTCGTGGGCGCCGCCTGAAAGCCTGGTCTACGGCGAAGCGCAACTCAAACCGCTGGACGGTGGTTTGCCCTTGGATTGGCGTGTGCAACGCGCGTGAGTGATCTGGGCGGCGATTGGCGCGAGCTGCTGGCGCGGGTGGACTGGGCGCGGCCCTGGCTGCACGCCTTTTCTGCCGAAGGGGTCGAGGTGGCGAAGGCTTGGGCGGGTGGTCAGGCCTTGCACCAGAGCCTGAACGCGGTCCTGGGCGCGAGCTGCCCGGTGCGGTTTGTGCCGCAGGGCGCTTTGGGCGAGCGCATGCCGTACGAAATGCACGTGGCCCAACACAACCAAGTGCCCACACGCGAGCAACTGCACGACTTCTTCAATGGTTTGGCGTGGGCCGCATGGCCGCACTTGAAGGCGCGCTTCAACACCTTGCACGCGCAGGCCTTGGCCGCAGACGCCAGCGAAGCCCGCGCACGCGGCCCACTGCGGGATGCGCTGACGCTCTGGGACGAAAACGGCGCCATGTTGATTGCCCCGCCGGCCTTGTGGATGACTTTGCGGCAACACGATTGGCACACGCTTTTTGTCACCCAGCGCGGGCTTTGGGCGCAAGCCCGTTTATGGCTGGTGGGCCATGCCTTGATGGAGCAACTGGTCAATCCGCGCAAAGGCTTAACGGCCCACGTTTGGCTGATGCCGGAAGCGGAAAACGCGCAAGCGCTGGCGCTGTTGCAGACACGAGGCGAGGCGGCTGCGCGCCGCTGGGTCGATGCGCGCGTGGGTGAGGCCTTGCGCGCTGAAGACTTGAATCCCAAGCCCTTCACCCCGCTGCCGGTGCTGGGTGTGCCGGGGTGGTGTGCCGACAACCGCGAGGTCGATTTCTACGCCGACGCCAGCGTGTTTCGCCCCCTGCGCAAAGAAGCCCCACAAGCCGTGCGGTGGGTCGCTCCAACTTGAATGTCCGGGCCTCGCCCCCAGATATCATGCGTGCGCGACCACAGGGGTCGCTTTCAGGGAAAAACATGAAACGCATTGCTTTGTTTGTGATGACCAACCTGGCCGTCATGGTGGTGTTGGGCGTGACCGCCAGCTTGCTGGGTGTGAACCGCTTTTTGACTGCCAATGGCTTGGATTTGAGTGCTTTGCTGGGCTTCTCGCTGTTGATGGGTTTTGGCGGCGCGACGATTTCCTTGCTGATGAGCAAGTCCATGGCCAAGTGGAGCACTGGCGCGCAGGTGATCAACCAACCGCGCAACGCCGACGAGGCTTGGATTGTGCAAACCGTGCAGAACTTCGCCGACAAGGCGGGCATCCAAATGCCCGAAGTGGCGATCTACGAAGGCGCGCCCAATGCGTTCGCTACCGGTGCGTTCAAAAACTCGGCCTTGGTGGCCGTCTCAACGGGCTTATTGCAAAACATGACCCACGAAGAGGTGGAGGCCGTGATTGGCCACGAGGTCGCCCACGTGGCCAACGGCGACATGGTGACCATGACCCTGATCCAAGGCGTCATGAACACCTTTGTGGTGTTTCTGTCCCGGGTGATTGGCTCGCTGGTGGACAGCGCCATGCGCCGCGACAACAACTCGGGCCCTGGTATGGGCTACTACATCACGACCATCGTGATGGACATCGTCTTGGGCTTTTTGGCCGCCATCATCGTGGCCTGGTTCAGCCGCCAGCGCGAATTCCGAGCCGACGAGGGTGCGGCGCGCATGATGGGGCGCAAGCAACCCATGATCAACGCGCTGGCGCGCTTGGGTGGCATGGAGCCGGGTGCGCTGCCCAAGTCCATGGCGGCCATGGGCATTGCCGGTGGCTTGGGGGCTTTGTTCTCCACCCACCCACCCATCGAGCAACGCATCGAAGCGCTGCGTCGTTTGTGACGACACCCCAGCGGCCCGCTATGATGCGGGCCGTGAAGTGG
>JALRFN010000223.1 GCA_023268425.1 Burkholderiaceae bacterium
ATCAATGACCCGGCAAATCGCCCCAAACCAAGCGAACTGCGGATCAGTGACGACGAGTTGCGCGAATCGATCGAGACCAACCAGCTCGCCAAAATGCGTGAACGCGGCAGCGACATCACCATCTTCAGCCCGCGTGCCAGCTTCATGGCTCACCATATTGGGGACTTCGAGGTCTCCAGTACATGGGCCGCCATTTGTAACGAGCTGTGTTTCCGCGTCAGCGAACTGTTCCCCGATCACTTCGTACCGGCTGCCATGCTGCCACAGTCGCCTGGCGTTCCGATCGATACCTGTATTCCCGAACTCGAAAAATGCGTACGTGAGTACGGTAACGTGGGGATTAACTTGAACCCTGATCCATCGGGTGGTCATTGGACATCGCCCCCTTTGTCGGACCGCGCGTGGTACCCCATCTACGAAAAGATGGTCGAGCACGACATCCCCGCGATGATCCACGTCAGCACCAGTTGCAACGCGTGTTTTCACACCACGGGCGCGCACTACATCAACGCCGACACCACGGCGATCATGCAGTTGATCCAAGGGGATTTGTTTGCTGACTTCCCCACGCTGAAGTTCGTGATCCCACACGGCGGCGGCGCCGCGCCCTACCACTGGGGCCGTTACCGTGGCTTGGCACAAGAGATGAAGAAGCCCTTGCTCAAAGACCACTTGTTGAACAACATCTTCTTTGACACCTGCGTCTATCACCAGCCCGGCATCGATCTGCTGACCAAGGTGATTCCAGTCGACAACATCTTGTTTGCCTCCGAGATGATTGGCGCCGTGCGCGGCATCGACCCCGAGACCGGCAACTACTACGACGACACCAAGCGCTACGTCTTGGCCACGCCCAACTTGACCGAAGCGCAGCGCCACCAGGTGTTTGAAGGCAACGCGCGTCGCGTCTTCCCGCGTTTGGACGCCGCCCTCAAGGCCAAAGGCCTGTAACCCCCGAAAGGAAAACCACCATGTACGAACTCGGCGTCGTTTACCGCAACATTGAGCGCACATCCAAAGCAGTCACCGAAGCCCTGGGCCAACTGGGCAGCGCCACGGTGCATGAAGCCATGGGCCGCGTCGGCTTGATGGCCACCTACATGCGCCCCATCCAGCCGATGTCGCACGTCAGCGGCACCGCTGTCACGGTCTTGCTGCACCCCGGCGACAACTGGATGATGCACGTCGTGGCCGAGCAAATCCAACCCGGTGACATCGTCGTGGCCGCCGTGTCTGCCCCTTGCACCGACGGCTTCTTTGGCGATTTGTTGGCCACCAGTTTCATGGCGCGTGGGGCCAAGGCCCTGGTCATCGACGCGGGCGTGCGCGACACCAAAGACTTGAACGAGATGGGCTTCCCGGTGTGGAGCAAAGCCATCTCCAGCAAAGGCACGATCAAGGCCACGCTGGGTTCGGTCAACATCCCCGTGCTGTGCGCTGACGCACTGGTCAACCCCGGTGACGTGATCGTGGCCGACAACGACGGCGTGGTCGTCGTGCCGCGCGCGTGGGCCGAAAAGACCCTGGCTGCGGCGCAAAAGCGCGAGGCCAACGAGGGCGAAAAACGCGCCAAACTGGCCTCAGGCGTCTTGGGTTTGGACATGTACAGCATGCGCGAACCGCTGGCCCAAGCCGGCCTCAAGTACATCGACTGAAAGACCTACCATGAGCAAAGTCACTTCTGGCGATTTCACCAAAACCGACGGCTGGCTGGACTGGTACACGGGCCCCAGCAAACCCGCGTTTGTGTTGCCTGCAGGCGCGGTGGACGCGCACTGCCACGTCTTTGGCCCCGGCGCGGAGTTCCCCTATGCGCCTGAGCGCAAATACACGCCTTGCGACGCCAGCAAGCACGAGTTGTTCGCGCTGCGCGACCACTTGGGCTTTTCACGCAACGTCATCGTGCAAGCCACCTGCCACGGCGCCGACAACCGCGCCATGATGGACGCCTGCGTCAGCAGCGGCGGCAAAGCGCGTGGTGTGGCCACCGTCAAGCGCAGCGTCACCGATGAGGAACTGCAAGCCATGCACGCCGCTGGCGTGCGCGGTGAATTTGTGCGCCTAGATGCGAGTTGGAAAGCGGTTCAAGAGCGCCATGATTACCCGAGTTGGGTG
>JALRFN010000236.1 GCA_023268425.1 Burkholderiaceae bacterium
CCTGACTGGCGGCAAACAGGGCCAGCCTTTTGAAGGCGGGGTATGGCAGTTCAAACCAGCTCTGCGCGATGCGTGTCGCACGCGCACTGTCGTTGGAACGAACCGCAAGCCATGCATCGCGCAGCAATTCGATCAGGCTCACCCAGTCCCGGAACCCATGGCTCTGCCAGAAGGGCGTGATGGACGGCAGATCCCAGTGTGATCGGTCGCTGCGGTCGTCAGCCACGCCCAACTCACGCAGCAGGTCCAACGCATCACGCAATAACTGCTGAAAATCTTCCAACAGGTGCGGCAAAGCAGATTTCCAAGCCTCGTCGGCAAGATCGCGAAGGGTTGAATGCACGTCATCAGCAGCCAGCGCGAGTTCCCAGTCCACCAATTGCTTGATCCTTGTGGGCTCGTCAGCGCTGCTCGCATCGTCTTCACTCCAGCGAAACGGCTTCTTCAAGACAACCTTGGGTGCGAGCAACTCACGCAACTCCAATCGCAATGTGGCGGTCAGTCCTTCCCGCTTCAGTCGACCTATCCAGAGATACAGATCGGCATCTTGCCACTGCGATTTCACTCGACCGCTAAGCAGCAGGCGCCACAAAGTGCGCATCAGTGGGCCAGGAATGGCCTTGGGTGCGTGCAAGCGGCTTTCATCAAGTTCGGAGGTTTTCCCCTCACGCTCCAACGACGCAAAGTGATCCAGTTCGTGTTCGATCAGCCTCGGCCAACTGTCGTGCAACTGCCCACCACGCTCCGCAATCCAAACGACCAGCCTCGGGTCATCCAGGTGGCGCACCAGCCATCGAGCCAGATGGAACATCACATCATCCCACTGAGTTTCGGAGTTAGCTCCGGAAACCAGTCGCATTGGCTGTGCGCGGTCGTAAGGGGCAGGTCTACGAATCAGGCTAAAACGGAGATTTCCATCAATCTTCTCGCGTGCAGGGACATCAAAACGCGCCAGATCACTGTAACGATAGCGCTCGTCGGAGAATGCGTCCAACAACCAATCCAGCGACGGAGCGGGACTGAAATTGGCGAAGCGTCTTGCCGGCAAACCTGATTGATCAGATAAAGCCCACAGCATCCTTCCTACAAAGTCGTTTTGTAGCTTGCTTTCTTTCGGTAGGCGATGCGCATAGCGTGTGACAAGGCGTTCTTTGCCACGCACCCCGTCGCGATACACGGACGCCCAAACGTGCAGTGTCTTGTGCAGGCTCCGATGAAAGGCTGCATCGTCGTACAAAATCGGCGTTACATGCTTATCCTTCCATGCCTGCAATGCGGACTCCGCATTACCGGTTTCGTAAGATGCAAATGCAAACATTTTCTGTGCTCCATCCAGCGCATGGGCAGCAGTCATGTATCTCAATACAGGGTCTTCGATGCTGTAGCCAACGAAGCAGAGCGTGTACTCACGAAACAATCCAGCGACAAATCTAGCCGCCCAGCCATGGGTCAAGTACGCCTGACCAAAATCCCCATCTGACAATACGAGCTGATCGAGGTCATCCGCCGATGGTTGGACAGGCATTCTCCCGTGCAGATGCACAACACCATCCCAGCGCAGGCGGGTCGGTGGATCGTGATAAACGGTCGGCACTGGTAAGCGATAGCAGGTTGCCGCACCTTCGAACAAGGTATCGAAATTTGTTGTTACCAGCTTGAGACCATCGTCACGAGACCTACCGAGAGTCAGCAATGCAAAATGGGTTGTCAGCGCGCGCTGTTTGGTTAGATCAGCAGTAAGAGTGGAGGGTAGCCCGCGACGCGTGGTCGCCCGCCCCCCTTGAATCCGTCGCTCAAAGTGACCAATCGCACGATCGTAGTGGCCTTGGGCAATAAAATCACTTTCTGTTTTATCTGCTGGTTCACCTGCCTGTTGAAACAGTGTCTGTACCAAGCCGCCAAAATCTGGCAAACCCGCAGGGCGAGAAATGCCCGCCCCGCAGAAAAACACCACGCGGCCTTCCTCATGCGCCTGCAGGAGCGCATCCGGGATATCGGGGCCGTGGGTGACAAACTGCACTCAATGCTCTCCAGTAAAAACCCGCTACAGCGTCGCAGACAGCAGCGCGGCCATGGCGGCCATCGACGGAAACCAGACCGTCGGCACATCTTTTTGGGCAACTATCCTCTGCGATTCAACAGGGCGACGAATACCGACAACGCAGCGCTTCATATCGGATGCCCTAGCTGCCATGGAATAAAAGCTTAATATTATAAATTTAGAACTAATTAAGCCATTTTTTCAATAAAAAAGGATTCATTTTGGATCGATCAGCACGCGAATGGCGTCGCGACCCACCAACCAAAGAGCCCCGCGATGAACACCCAGCCCACCGCCCTCAAAGCCTATCTCGCCCACACGGCCGCCATCCACATCACAATGGTCCGGGTGCAGCAACTTCAGGCTGACCCTGACCGAGGGCCTTGAACGCTGGAGGCTCAAGTCTCTGATGAATCTTTGGCCTGAGCCGCTGCACCGGCGCGCAACTTGTCTTTTTTGCTCGGCCGCTTGCCCTTGATGCCACCGATGTGGTCGGGGTCGTGGCTGGACACGGGCGCCGCCTCGGTGGGCTCAAACCCGGCGATGACTTCGGGCGTGAGTTGCAAGCCGTTGCGTTTTTCAATCAAACGCCAATGCGCCGCTTGAGGTGGGGGCACCAAAGACACCGCCAGCCCCTGCTCACCTGCGCGGCCAGAGCGGCCGATGCGGTGCACGTAATCGCTTGCCGAGCGCGGCAAGTCGTAGTTGACCACCGCCTCCAGGCCCTCGATGTCGATGCCGCGGGCGGCCAAGTCGGTGGTCACCACCACTTGCCAGCGCGCTTGTTTGAACAAATCCAGCACATCGCGCCGCGCGCCTTGGCTCATGTCACCGTGAAAAGGCGTGGCGTTGATGCCGGCGCGGTAGAGCTTGTCGGCCACATGCTCGGTCGCGTAGCGGGTGGCGACAAACACCAACACGCGCGGCCACTGCTCTTGCGCCAACAGGTGTCGCAGCAAAGGCGTGCGCATGGCGGTGTCCACCGCAATCGCCCGCTGGGAGATGCGTGGCGTTGACACCTCAGCATCACCGTTCTCCGCACCCAAAATCACCGCATCGCGCATCAAGCGTTGGGCAGCCGCCTGCACACGGGGCGCAAAGGTCGCCGAAAACATCAGCGTTTGACGCTCGGCAGGCAGCGTCGCCATCACACCTTCCAACTCTTCGGCAAAGCCCGCATCCAGCAAACGATCCGCCTCGTCCAAAACCACCGAGCGCAGGCCATGCAAGTGCAAGGCACGGCGCTGCACCAAGTCCAACAAGCGACCAGGCGTGGCGATCACCCACTCGGCGCCGCCACGCAAAGCCATCATTTGCGGGTTGATGGACACACCGCCGCACGCGGTGACCACACGCTGTGCACTATGGCCGTGCGCGCGCAGCAAACCAATCACGGCCTCAGCCACCTGCTCAGCCAGATCGCGCGTGGGCACCAGCACCAAGGCCTGCGTGACGCGGCGACCCCACGCGTCGGGGGCCACATGCGCGCCAAGGCTTTGCAACAGCGGCAGCACATAGGCCAAGGTTTTGCCTGAGCCTGTCGCGGCGCGCGCCAGCACATCTTGGCCAGCCAACACCGCAGGCAGGGCTTGCGCCTGAATCGGCGTGGGCTGGGCAAAACCCAAGGCTTGTGCTGCCTCCAGCCAAGCGGGATCCAGACCCAGAGTCGACCACGGCGTGGGGGCGCCGGAGGCCTCTGAACTGGCGTTCAAATCGGGGGACGAATCGGACATCAATGACGGATCAATGGCGGAAATGGCGCACGCCCGTGAAGACCATGGCCACGCCGCGTTCGTTGGCCGCGTCGATGACTTCTTGATCACGCATGGAGCCACCCGGTTGCGCCACGCAAGTGGCACCGGCGTCCACGACCACGTCCAGGCCATCGCGGAACGGGAAAAAGGCGTCGCTGGCGACCACGGTGTTTTGCAAGCTCAGTTGTGCCGCTTCGGCTTTGATGCTGGCGATGCGCGCCGAATCCAATCGGCTCATTTGACCGGCACCGACGCCCATGGTCATGCCGTTTTTGCAAAACACGATGGCGTTGGACTTGACGAACTTGGCCACTTTCCAAGCAAACAACAAGTCGCCCAGTTCTTCAGCCGTGGGCTGTTTGACGGTGACGACCTTGAGGTCTGCCAAGGCCAATTCGTGGTTGTCTGCGCTTTGCAGCAGCAGACCTGAACCCACCCGCTTGGTTTCCAGTGCGTTGCGCACTTGGCCGTACTGCTCAGGCAAGGCAATTTTCATCAAACGCACATTGACCTTGCTTTTGAACACCGCCAGCGCTTCGGCGCTGAAGTCGGGCGCCATCAAGACTTCGACAAACTGCTTGCTGATGGCTTCGGCCGCCGCTTGATCGACTGGGCGGTTGAAGGCGATGATGCCGCCAAAGGCACTGGTGGGGTCGGTTTGGAAGGCTTTGCTGTAAGCCTCCAAGGGGTGGGCACCCACCGCCACGCCGCAGGGGTTGGCGTGCTTGACGATGACACAGGCGGGGGTCTCAAAGCTCTTGACACATTCCCACGCCGCATCGGCGTCGGCGATGTTGTTGTAGCTCAACTCCTTGCCTTGCAACTGCACACCTGTGGCGAGCGAGCCGGCTGCGGGCGACACATCGCGGTACCAGGCGGCTTGCTGGTGGCTGTTTTCGCCGTAGCGCAAGTCTTGCACCTTGACGTATTGCTCGTTGAACTGACCAGGGAAGGCCACACGCTCAGGAACGCTTTCACTCGCTTGTTCGGCGTCGAATTGAACACTGGAGAGGTAGTTGCTGATCGCGCCGTCGTATTGGCTGATGCGGTTGAACGCCGCCACCGACAAGGCAAAACGCAGCGCGTCGCTCAAGCGCCCGTTGGCCTTGAGCTCGGCGATGACAGCGGGGTACTGGCTGGCGTCGGTGATGACGCCGACGTCTTTCCAGTTCTTGGCTGCCGAACGCACCATGGCGGGGCCACCGATGTCGATGTTTTCAATCGCGTCGGCCAATGTGCAACCCGGCTTGGCCACCGTCGCCTCAAACGGGTACAGGTTGACGATCAATAAGTCGATGGTGTCGATGTGATGGGCTTTCAGTGCCGCCATGTGTTCGGGCACATCGCGACGGGCCAACAAGCCCCCATGCACCTTGGGGTGCAAGGTTTTCACACGCCCGTCCAACATCTCCGGGAAGCCCGTGACTTCGGCCACTTCGGTGACGGGCAATCCAGCGTCAGCCAACAGCTTGGCCGTGCCGCCCGTGGAGATCAAGCCAATGTTGAGCGCGTGCAGCGCCTGGGCCAACTCGACAATGCCGGTCTTGTCGGAAACGGAAATCAGTGCGTTCATCAATCGTCCTTGGTTTTTCAAAAATGTGCTGTGTTCAGTCGCGCGCGAGCAAGCCGTGTTGCATCAACTTCTTGCGCAGCGTGTTGCGGTTCAGGCCCAGCCACTGGGCCGCACGCGATTGGTTGTGCCCGGCGCGCGCCATGACTTCTTCAAGCAGCGGCTTTTCAACCACGTGAATGACCATGTCGTACATGTCCACGGGCGTGCTGTCACCCAAATCGCCAAAGTAATCGCGCAGGCGTTGGCGCAAAGGGGTCTCGATGTCGTGGTCAGGGGCAGCGCGGCTCATGGGCTACAGGCTTCCAGTTCGTATTCGGGCACAAGATCAGCGGCCAGGGCGTCAAAGTAACGCGTCACAGCCTGCAGTTGATCGCTGGTGTTGTCGATGCGGTTAATGTGGCGGCGAAACGCGTCGCCACCGGGCAACGATTGGGTGTACCACGCCAGGTGTTTGCGCGCTGAGCGCACGCCGGTGAACTCACCGTACAAGGCGTAGTGCTCGTCCAAGTGTTGCAGCATCCACTGACGCATCTCTTGCGGCGTGGGCGGCGCCAACAGTTCGCCCGTGGCCATGTAGTGGTCGATCTCGCGAAAAATCCAGGGGCGACCCTGCGCCGCACGCCCCACCATCAAAGCGTCTGCCCCGGTTTGGCGCAGCACCTCAGCGGCTTTTTGTGGCGAGTCGATGTCGCCATTGGCCACCACCGGGATGTTCACCTGTGCCTTGATTGCGGCCACCGTGTCGTGTTCGGCCACGCCCGCGTATTTTTGCTCGCGGGTGCGACCATGCACAGTCAACATGGCCACGCCTGCGCGTTCGGCCAACAGGGCAATGCGCGGCGCGTTTTTTTCGCTGGCGCACCAACCCGTGCGCATCTTCAAGGTCACCGGCACGCCGTGCGGCACACAGGCATCCACCACCGCTTGCACGATGTCCAAGGCCAGGCTTTCGTCTTGCATCAAAGCCGAGCCGGCCCACTTGTCGCAGACCTTTTTGGCTGGGCAGCCCATGTTGATGTCAATGATCTGTGCGCCACGGTCGATGTTGTGGCGCGCGGCGTCGGCCATCATGGCCGCGTCGGTGCCCGCGATCTGCACCGCGATGGGCGCGCTTTCGCCGTCGTGATTGGCGCGGCGCGAAGTCTTGAGGCTGTGCTGCAAATCCGGGCGCGAGGTCACCATCTCGCTGACCGCATAGCCTGCCCCGAGGCGTTTGCACAACATGCGAAACGGCCGATCCGTCACGCCTGCCATGGGCGCCACAAACCAAGGGTTGGGCAGCAAGTGAGGTCCGATGCGCATGGGTTTCGGGGTGGCCAAAGGAGAAATGGAGTTACAGCGGCCCACCGCGCCAGCGCGATTTGCACAAAATTTAAGCAGCGATTGTAGCTTGACCCCGCGCATGAAACTCAAGCCAGGCCGCGAGCAGTCGACGCTAATAGGTGTCCACCCTGAATTGCTGCGCCCATGTCTGACACCGACCTCGTCACTCGCCGTGCGCGCTACGGCTTTGCGCTCTACGAATTGCTGCCAAACGCCTGGCGCGGGCGCTGGGCCTGGGTGGAGCGCGAACTGCGCGACCCCAGCACCGAACTGACCAAGCGCTACACCGTTTTGGTCTTGTTCACCATCGTGGCCTCGATCTTCTTTTTGTTCGTGGCCGACCAATACCCACATTGGTTCCCGATGGAGAGCACGCAAACCTTCGTCGTTGAACTGCTGATCCTGATGATCTTCGGGGTGGATTACGTGCTCAACGCCATGACCACGCGGCTCAAGGACTGGCGCGCGCTGTTGCTGCTGACCAGTGATTTTTTTGCCGTCGTGCCCTCGGCCATTGTGGTCATGGTCTATATCGGATGGGTGCATGGCGCGCACGTTGAAGGCTTGGTGCTGCTGCGGCTGTTCCGGCTGATGCGGGTGGTCAAACTGCTGCGCGTGGGCAACACGCTGATTGAAGTCATGGGTGCCTCGGTCTTCACCCTGGTGTTTGGCACCATGGCAGCGCACCTGGGCTTGCGGGTGCTGTTGCTGGAGGTGGGCAACGCCATCCACTACGACTTGCTGGGCTTTTTTGATCGCCCTATCCTGCTGCTGGCCGTGGGCTCGGTGGGCTCGGTGTTTGGCATCGCTTTGGCCATCACCTTTGGCATCGTCAAGCGCAAGCAAATGGAAATCACCGAATTGCACCGCACGGCCATGGACGCGCTCAACCACATCGAGCACGACTTCCACACGGTCTTGGCCGAGGCGGCCAAAGAAAAACCAACGGTTGATTTCCAACGCTGGCGCGATCAAGTCGCGCTGTACTTGGTGGAAGAGGTCAGCTACGAGGCCATCAAAGCCGAAACGCGCGAGATGCTCAACCGCATGCGCGCGGTGGTGGCCACCCGACCGAGCATGGACGTGCCTTTTCACGCGGTCTTGGTGCAGCGCATCTCCACCTTTTTGACGCGCACCCAAGTGTGTTTTCACCCGGCGTTTTACCAATGGTTGAAACGCATCTCCAACCTGTACTTTGTCCTGGTCATGTTGGCCGCACCGGGCTTGACCGGCTTGGCCGTGCAGATGCTGGTGATTTTTGTGTTTGCGGGCCTGCGCATCATCATCGACGACATGGACCACGCCGTCGACAAGAGCGTGGTGATCTTCAACTCCAAGATCTTGGCGGTCTGAGGCCTACGCGCCGCAGCGGCGGCGCGTAGGCCTCAAGCTCACTGCAAGCCGTCCAAATACAGCTGGCGAATTTGGGCAAATTGCTTGGTGCTCAGGGTCGCCCGCACATGCTCCACACAGTTATTGCGAATCTTGAAGTGCGCCAATTCGGCCTCGGCGATGTCTCGCATCAAGGCCTCGCGCTGAGCCTGCGGCGCGTTGTCCAAGATGGCCATGCGCAGCTGCCCCCGCAGGCTGACAATGCGCGCCACGATGGCTTTGCGCTCAGGCATGGCCTGTTGGCGCCAAGCTTTGAAACTGGCTTCTTGCTCTGGCGTCAAGCCCAAAGCCTGTACGTTCTTCAAAATGATGCCCATCATCGCCACCACGGGCGTGCCCGCGTCACCGGGCACGGTTTTCGCCGCTGCGGGCGTCATCAAGGCCATGGCCAACAGCGCGCCGCTGGCCCATGTCAGCCAGGCCGATGAGGGGTGATGGATTGGGCGCATTTGAAGCTCCTTCGACCCGGTGGGTCCGTGTGATGGGAACAAGCCGTCCAGCCCAAAAAGGGCGATGACGGGCGAGCCGCGGCAGGTACGCCCGCTTGGAACGCCATCTCATGCTCGCGCAATTAGAATACCAAAGTGTTGATTTTTCTCAAGACACAGCAGCTGTCTATACTGCC
>JALRFN010000259.1 GCA_023268425.1 Burkholderiaceae bacterium
GATAAACAATAAAACCACTTTGCAATGAATAATCATGAACAGAAGATATAGATAAAGCATCAGATACGGAAGGACATCCAGCTTCATTAAAAACTTTAACTCTGTATTTTCTAATATTAGTAAATTTTGGAAGTTGGGCAACACGTAGAGCATGCGCGCGCCGGCGACTTGGGTGCGCAAGTCCTCGGGCAGCAGCCCGTGTTCGTCGCTGGCGACGCCAACAAATTGGGGCTCCATGGGCGTGAAGGCCTGCAGGGCACCCAAATAGGTGGGTGTTTCGACCAGCACCTTGCTGCCCTGGTCGATCAATATCTTGGCCACCAAGTCCAAGCCTTGCTGGCTACCGGTGGTGATCAAGACTTGTTCGGGTGAGACCGTGAGGCCTTGTTTGCGCAAGTCGTTTGCGACCCACTCACGCAACGGCCCGTAGCCCTCGCTGGCCGCGTATTGCAAAGCCGCACTGCCGTCGTCGCGCAAGACCGTTTCAGCGGCTTCGCGCATGGCCTCCACCGGAAAGGTTTTGGGTGAGGGCAAGCCGCCAGCAAAGCTGATGATGCCGGGGCGTTCGGTGAGTTTGAGCAGCTCACGGATGACAGAAGGGTTCATGCGCTGCGCGCGTTGGGCCAGTTGAAAGCTCATGATGAGGAAGACATCACCCGTCTGGGTTGAGTTGAAGAAACGGGGCGTGCAAAACGCCGCCCCAGAAAAACCGTGACCACGACCGCTGCGGCGAAACCCAAGGCCACTGGGTCCAGGGTTTCGCCGAGCAAAGGGATGGCCGCCGCGATGCTGATGAAGGGCTGCAGCAGTTGCACTTGGCTGATGTGCAAGGCGCCGCCCATGGCCAGGCCGCGATACCAGGCAAAAAACCCCATCCACATGGAGAACATGCCCGTGTAGGCCAAGGCCCACCAAGAGGCGGTGTCAATCGCGTGGCTTGGCCAGGTCCACCAAGCCAATGGCAAGCACAGCGGCAAAGCCATGACGCAGACCCAACTGATGACCCGTTCTGCGCCCAAGGCCGCGGTCACGCTGGCGCCTGTGGCGTAGCCCATTGCACTGGCCAGCACGGCGCCCAACAACAACAGGTCTGGCCACCAACCGCCACCGTGCCAGCCTTGGCCAGTGCTGTAGATGCGCCACAGGCTGAAGCCCATGACCAAGGCCGCGCCGATCACGGCGAATACCCAAAAACCCAGCCGCGCACGTTGGTGCAACAACCAAGCCGCCAAGGCAGCCGTGGCCAGTGGCATCAACGCGGTGATCACGGCGGCATGACCTGCGGTGACTTCGCGCAAGGCCCAGCCCAACAGCAAGGGATAACCCACGGCGTTGCCCAGCAAGGTCAGGCCCAAAGGTTTGAGGTGCTCGCGCTTGGGTTTGGGGGAACGGCTTAACCACAGGTACAAAGCGGAGGCCGTGCCTGCGATCACGCAGCGCGCCCAAGTCACAAACCACGGCGACAGCTGCGGCGCCTCTGCGGTGCCGGTGGCGATGCGGGTCATGGGCAAAGTCAGCGCGAACACGGTCACGCCGACGAAGCCCAGCAACCAGGCCAGCCACATGGGTGCATCGCGGTGCGGCGTGTTCATGCGAGCCCTCGCAACATCCACGCTGCAGTCAGCGCCAAAGCAGTGGCCATCACCCGGTTGAACACCAGCAGGCGTTGACCTTGGGCCAACCAGTGGCGCAGCGCGCTGCCCACCCAGGCATAGGTCAGGTTGCTGGTCAAAGCAAACACCAACACCACAGGCAAGATGGCCGCAAAGCGCGACCAAAAAGCCGCGTGGCCAGCCAGCCAGCCGGCCACGAAGGACAGCTCCAGCATCCACACCTTGATGTTCAAAAACTGCAAGACAACGCCTTGGCCAAAGCCAATCGACAGGTCGCTGTTTTGGGCCTCACGCAGGTGTTGGCTGCGCCACAGCTTGCTGGCCAGCCAAGCCAAGTAGCCAACACCGCCGAGCAGCAAGGCGCCGCGCAGGGCGGGAAACTCATGCAGCAAGCCGCCCACGCCCAGCGCGCACAAGGTGAAGATCAGGCCACAACCGAAGGGGACCGCACTGATGAAGGGCAGCGCAGAACGCCAGCCACGGTTGGCACCCATGGCCGCTGACAAGGCGGTGTTGGGGCCGGGCGTGAAGCTGCTGGCGGTGGCCAGCAGCAACAAGGCCGACCATTCGGCAGGCGTGAGCGCAGAGTCAAATGCAAACATGGCTGGCAATATAGCGCGAGCGCAAGTACAGTAACCATACAGTTGACCCATACAGTTAAAAACTGTGTGGTCGCCTGTGGCCACACAGTTTGTGTTGTGGTGAGCAGGCCGCGCTGGGAGAAACAAAGATGAGCAGCCACCAGGCCTCAACAGACACCGTGTCACTTGCCGCGTCGGATCGCCTGCTGCGTGGCGCCGGCAGTGGTTTGGCCCAACAACTGGCCCAGCGTTTGGCCGCCCGCATGCGCGACCGTTTGCTGTTGCCCGGCGCGCGCTTGCCCAGCGTGCGCCAATGCGCAGCCCAGCAAGGCGTGTCGCCCTCCACGGTTGTGGCGGCCTATGACGTGTTGCAAGCGCAGGGTTGGATTCGTGGTGAGCGCGGGCGCGGTTTTTTTGTGCGCGCACGTGAGGCGGCAACCGTGGTGCCCACAGCCTTGCCGCGCACCCGCATGCAAGCGCCCATCAACGCCACCGCGCTGATTCGCGGCATGTTCCAGCCACTCGGCGAGCAGGCGCAGCCGGGCATGGGTACCCTGCCCATCGATTGGTTGGAGACGCCCTTGTTGGGGCGCGCGTTGCGGCGCGTGGGTCAAAGCGATGCGCTGCGTTTGGCCTCGCTGCGCTACGGCGACCCCAAAGGCGATGCCCAATTGCGGCGGGTTTTGGTGTCGCGTCTGGCCGCTTGGGGTTTGGCTGTGGACGCCGAGCAGGTGGTCACCACTTCAGGCGCAACCCATGCACTGGACTTGATCGGACGCAGCTTGCTGCGAGCTGGGGACAGTGTCTTGGTCGATGAATTGGGCTGGTCGGTTGACTTCGCACGCCTCAACGCCATGGGTGTGCGCCTGTTGCCGGTGCCGCGCGATGCGCAAGGGCCGCGCTTGGAGGTCATGGACGAGTTGTGCCGTGCCCATGCCCCCAAGCTTTACATCAGCGTCAGCGTCTTGCACAACCCCACAGGCGTGTGTTTGTCACCGCCTCGCGCGCACCAGGTCTTGCGTTTGGCACAGCAGCATGGGTTTTGGGTCGTCGAGGACGACACCTACAGCCACATTGCGCCCGAGCAAGCCACGCGCATGGCGGTGTTGGACGGTTTGCAGCGGGTGATTTACGTCAGTGGCTTCTCCAAGGTTTTGGTGCCCAACTGGCGGGTGGGTTTCATGGCGGCGCCCAGCGCCTTGATCGATGCTTTGGTGGACACCAAGTTGCTCAGTGCCCTGAGTTCGCCGGGTGTCTTGGAGCACGCTTTGGCCTGGGTCTTGGAGCAGGGCGAATTTCGCCGCCACACCCAAAGTTTGGTGCAGCGCCTGGACGAGGCGCGTCAACGCAGCGTGCAGTTGGCCCTGGCGCACGGTTGTCAGCTGGCGGCAGAGCCGGCGGGCATGTTTGGCTGGGTGGACACGGGCGTGGACACCGAAGTACTGGCCCAACGCATGTTGGACCACGAGGTCTTGTTGGCCCCCGGGGCTTTGTTTCACGCCCGCCACGAGCCCAGTACGCGCATGCGCATCGGGTTTGCCACCACCCAAGACCAAGCGTTTTGGCGCTTGTTCGCTCGCGAGCGAGACGCCCTCGCGGCACGTGCGGGCACGCCGTGATGGCGTCGAATTTGCAACAAGTTTGGTGGTGGGTCTTGATCGGTGCGGCTTTGCACGCGGCTTGGAACGCGCTGGTCAAGTCAGGCCAGCGTCGCCATGTGGTGCTGGCCTTCATGCGGCTGAATGCCGCTTTGCTGTCCTTGCCCTTGTTGATCGCTTGGGGCTGGCCCTCTGCGGCGGCGTGGCCTTACCTGCTGGCCTCGGCAAGCATTCATTTCGTCTATTACCGATTGCTGGCCCTGGCCTATGAGCAAGGCGATTTGGTGGTGGTCTATCCGTTGATGCGAGGCTTGGCGCCACTGGTGGTCAGTGGCTTGGCGTGGGGCGTGCTCGGCGAGCGTTTGCACACGGTGGCCTGGTTGGGGGTGGCGTTGATCAGCCTGGGGGTGCTCAGCTTGGGTGCCTTGGCCTGGCGCCAGGCCGGTGGTCGCGCCAGCGGCGTGGGTGTGGCTGTGCTCAACGCGATGGTGATTGCTGCTTACACCTTGGTCGACGCGCAGGGGGTGCGCGTCAATGGCGACCCATGGTCTTACGTCTTGGCCCAGGCCTTGGTCGATGCGCCGCCGTTTTTGCTTTGGGTGTGGTGGCGCGAGAGACGAAGCGTCGATTCGTGGTGGCAGATGTGGCGAAGCGAATGCTGGGTGGGCTTGGGCGCGGCTGTGGCGTCTTTGCTCAGTTACGGGGTGGCCTTGTGGGCCATGACGCGCGCGCCGGTGGCGGTGGTGGCCGCATTGCGTGAAACCTCGATGTTGTTTGCCTTGTTGCTCGGCGCCTGGCGCTGGCGAGAGAGTTTGAGTTGGGCGCGCATCGCGGCCGTGGTGTTGATCAGCGCCGGTGTTGCGGGGATGCGCATGGCGTGAGGCTTGTGGCGCCGCCTCAGTCGCCGTTGCTCTTGTGTTGAAACTCGGGTGGGGTCACCAGCGCGTTGGCCTCGCCGGGTGCAGGGGCTTGGTCTTGCGGCGCAGGACCGACAGGCCGGGTCTCGCGAATCCACCAAGGCATCATGTAAGGCCAACAGATGCGCGACTGTCGCTTCGGCATTTTCTTGGCCATGGGCAATGGGCTGGGTGTGCTGCGCAGGTGGTCGCGAGGGTCGTTCGATTGGGTCATGGTGGTGCGTTCCGTCGGTTCAATGGGACGCATCTTGATTGAGCACTTAACTATTCTTGCCTGTTTTTTTCGGCGGTATCCGATTTCTATCCTTTTCATGCCAAATGGTGGCTGCTTCGGTGACGTCGATGATCAAATGAAGTGCTCAAACCCCTTGTCATTAGGGGAAATTGATCGGTAAGCCATTGAAAGTTGGCTTGCTATGAGGGTTACCGATGGGGTACTTGAGGGTGAAAATCTGTCTTTTCCCTCATAATCTTTAGTATTATTATTTGCAGCTTTCATTCCCCAGGCTTTTTCATGAGCATCACTTCGGACATCGTCGACGCGATCAAGCGCGAGCTGCGCGCCATCAACATGACTTATGCGCAATTGGGCGAACAGCTGGGCCTCAGCGAGCAAGGGGTCAAAAAAATGTTCGCCACGGGCGACATGAGTTTGTCCCGATTGGAGGCCATTTGCTCGGCCTTGCGTTTGAACCTGGAGGACTTGTTTGAAGCCCTCACACAAGGCCTGCCGCGCATCTCGGTGCTGA
>JALRFN010000261.1 GCA_023268425.1 Burkholderiaceae bacterium
ATCTGTGGCTTGCCCTCGGCACCAGTGTTCGCGCTGCCCGAAGTTGAAGCAATGCCGGAAGTCGCTATCTGTGGCTTGCCCTCGGCACCAGTGTTCGCCCTGCCTGAAGTTGAAGCGATGCCAGAGATTGCGGTTTGCGGTTTGCCCTCTGCGCCGCCAGTGGCCTTGCCGGTGGTCGCCGTCGAGCCCAGCGTGAGTTTCTCGGATGTGATGGCCATGCCCGAGATCGCGATTTGTGGCTTGCCCGCCGCACCGGTTGTGGCTTTGCCCGTTGCAGAGGCCATGCCTGAAGTGGCGATTTGTGGTCTGCCTTCGGCGCCAATTTCTGCGCCGATCGCCGCCTGGGCCGCGTTCGCTGAGGCCGTGTGGTTGGCGGTCGAGCCGGGCTACATGGTCATGTGATCACACGACGCGAAGTGATCGCTGGGGGCCGCTTGGATGCGGCCCTTTTTTTCGGGGTGGTCCGGCGTTTTGCTCAAAGTGGGTGGACGCGACCTCGGTCGGCGGCAGAGGCTGGCCTCAAGCGCCGGTCGCGCTGGGCAGTCCCTCGCGGCTCCATTCGCTCCAACTGCCTGCGTACAAGCCGTGTGCAGGCAGTCCAGCCAGCGCCAGGCTGATCAGGTTGGGCACTGCACTGACGCCGCTGCCGCAATACGCCACCACCGATGCGCTGTCACGTTGGCCCAGCAGTCGCGACCACTCGGCGCGCAACACCTCGGGCGATTTGAAGTGGCCTTGGGCGTCGAAGTTCTCGGTGTAGGGGCGATTCAAGGCCCCTGGAATGTGGCCGGCCACCGGGTCCAAGACTTCGGTTTCGCCGCGATATCGCGGGGCGCCGCGCGCATCGACCAAGGTTTGGCTGTCGCGGCCCAATTGCGCCATCACTTCCTGGTGGGTGATCAAGGTTTCCAGCGGGGCACCCAAGGGATAGGGCGCGCTGGCTTCAACCGGCTTGGCCGGGCCACTCGCTGTTGCACCCTGGATGGCCTGCCAAGCGGGCCACCCGCCGTCCAAAATCTGCACGCTGGTGTGACCACACCAACGCATCATCCACCACAGCCGCCCCGCAGTGAGGGTGCCGACTTGGTCGTAGGCCACCACCTGCGTGTCGGGCGTGATACCCCAACGCCCCAGCGTCGCGGCAAATGCTTCGCGCTGGGGCAAGGGGTGGCGGCCACCGTTGACGGCTTGCGCGGCGTTGTGGGTGCTGAGGTCGGTGTCCAAGTTGGCGTAAAGCGCGCCAGCGATGTGTTCGCGCTCAAACTGTTCGCGTCCCAGCGCTGTGTTGTCCAGGTGAAAGGTGCAGTCCAAGACGCGCACGTCTGCGCCTTGCTGCAGCAGGGTTTGCAGGTCTTCAGCCGAGATGATGGGTGTGTTCATGTGTCCATTTCCTGTGGGGCGGGTTCGGGCAGGGCGCGGGCGCGCAGCACGCTGGCGAGCATACCGCTGACCACGATGATGGCCATGCCCAGCCAGCTGAACCACGGCATGACGTCTTGGAAAATCACCACGCCATAAATGGCCGCAAATGCAATGCCTGCATACTGCAAATTGGCGACCAACAGGGTCGCGCCACTGCCGTAGGCTTTGGTGATGCACCATTGACCCAGCGTGGCCAGGACGCCCACGGGCACGATCCACAGGGCTGTCCAGGTCCAAGCGTGCATGCCGTTCCAGTAGGTGCCCACAGCACCCGCGACCATGCCGCCGATGGAGAAGTAAAAGACCACGCGCGATTCGGGCTCGCCGATTTTGGTCAGCGCGCCCACTTGCAAGTAAGCAAATGCGGCACCAATACCCGAGAGCAAGCCAATCAACGCGGCAAAGGCGTGCTCACCCTGAAAGGTGGGACGCAACAGCAGGGCCACGCCCACAAAGCCCATGACGATGGTCAGCATCAGCGGCAACTGGCGCTTGGCGTTGGCGCGCTGGGTTTGAAACAACCACCCGGCGCTCAGCAAGATCACACCCAACCACACGCTGCTCATGTAGTTCAGCGTCATGCCTGTGGCGATCGGGATGTAAGCCAGCGCGTAAAACCAACACAACAAAGCGCTCACGCCAACCATGGAGCGCCACAAGTGCATCAATGGCACCGATGTCTTGGCGCTGGTTTGGGTTTGGCGCATCCACACGGCCATGACGATGGCACCAATGAGCCCGCGGTACATGACGATTTCAAAGTTGCTGTACTCGGCGGATGCGAATTTCACGCACACGCCCATGGTCGCAAACGACAAGGCGCCGAGCAAGGCCCAATAGGCGTGGCGGGTGGAGGGACGACTCATGGCAAAACTTGGGCTCGGCGCAAAAAAGGCGGCTGTTGCAGCCGCCTGGGTTGGGTTCAGTGGGGAGCGGGCTGAGGTGCGCAGGGCATCACAGTTCGCCCATCTTGGCCCGGTACCACTCGTGGAAATGTTGCATGCCATCTTCCATTGGGCTTTGGTAGGGGCCAACTTCGTTGTCGCCTCGTGCCTGCAGGGCTTTGCGGCCTTGGTCCATGCGCTCGGCGATTTCGTCGTCTTCGATCGCGGTTTCCATGTAGGCCGCGCGTTGGGCCTCGATGAACTCGGGCTCAAACGCCAAAATTTCTTCAGGGTAGAAGAACTCGACCACGTTCATGGTTTGGTTGACCGAGATGGGGTGCAGGGTGGAGACGGTCAATACATGGGGGTACCACTCGACCATGATGTGCGGGTAGTAGGTCAGCCAAATGGCGCCTTGCTCGGGCAAGCGGCCACCGCTGTAATTCAGCAGCACGTCGTGCCATTGCTGGTAGACCTTGGAGCCGGGGCGCTTGAGGTTGGTGATGCCCACGGTTTGCACCGAGTATTCAGACTTGAATTCCCAATCCAAATCGTCGCAGGTCACGAAGTTGCCCAAACCCGGGTGGAAGGGCTCGACGTGGTAGTCCTCCAGGTAGACCTCGATGAAGGTTTTCCAGTTGTAGTTGCACATGTGCATTTCCACATGGCCCAACTGAAAGCCCTCGAAGTTGAGTTTTTGCCGAGGTCCCATGTCGGCCAAATCGGCCAGCACGTCGCGGCCATTGTCTTCAAACAGCAGGCCGTTCCATTCGCGCAGGCCGTAGCGCTGCAGGCTCAAGCAGGGGTCGCTGGAAAAGTGTGGCGCGCCGATCAACTCGCCGCTGGGGCTGTAGGTCCAACGGTGCAAGGGGCAGACGATTTGGCCTCCGGCGTGGCCGGGCGCGTTGTCACGCAGGTTGCCTCGGCCTTTGAGGATGGTGGCCTGGCGGTGACGGCAGACGTTGGACAGCAGTTCAATGCCTTGGGATGTGCGCACCAAGGCGCGGCCGTTGTCTTCATGCGCAAGCGTGAAATAGTCACCGACTTCGGGCACCGACAGCGCGTGGCCGACGTACTTGGGCCCCGAGGCAAACAGCGTTTGCAACTCGCGTTCGAACAGGGCTTGTTCGAAATAGGCGTGAACAGGAAGTTGGCTTTTGGCCTGCTGGAGCTGAAGGCTTAAATCAGACATGGAGGTCCTGACGCAAGTCTCCCCCTATGAAGGGGCAGGGCTGTACATGGCACACGCGATTCAAAACGTGTGGAGAACCGAGCATTGTAGCGCCCAGCCCTTGGCCCGGCGACACCTGTGGTCTTCTGGCACCTCTGAACGAGCGCATGCATGGTGCCCTTGCACAGGCAAGCGCCGCGAAGTCCCTCGGGTTATGGGGCGGCCCAGCGCCTTGAATCGCTGGATGTTGTGGGCGTCCTAAAATGCGCGTTTGTGCTGAACTGCGCCCGTTGATTGCTATGACCAAAAAGACCACCGCACCCGATGCGCCTGATTTGCAAAGCTTGCCCTTTGACGCCGCCATGGCCGAGTTGGAAAGCTTGGTGGAGCAAATTTCAGCGGGGCAGTTGCCGTTGGAGGCGTTGATTGCGCATTACGAGCGTGGCGCCGCTTTGTTGCAGCACTGTCAAGGCAAGCTGCAGGCAGTGGAGCAACAGGTCAAGGTTTTGGAGGCGGGGCAACTCAAGCCCTGGGACGTCCAATCGTGAGCCAGAACGCATTTGACTGGGCGCAGTGGCGGCTGCGTCGGCTGGACGAATTCGAGTGGGCGCTGGATCAGGCACTTTCGCTGCAAGCCCCCGAAGCCTTGCTGGCACCCATGCGCTATGCGGCCTTGGATGGCGGCAAGCGCATGCGGCCGCTTTTGTTGATGGCCGCAGCTGAGGCAGTGACGGGTTTGGACACCGAAGCCATGAGCGCTGCTCAACGTCAGGCCGTGTTGCAAGCGGCATGCGCCTTGGAGTGTGTGCATGTGTACTCCTTGATGCACGACGACTTGCCTTGCATGGACGACGACGACTTGCGCCGAGGACGACCGACCACCCATGTGCAGTTTGGCGAAGCGATGGCGATGTTGGCGGGCGACGCTTTGCAGACATTGGCCTTTGAGTTGCTCAGTGCCGACTTGCCCGGCGTGCGCGCCAGCACGCAAGTGGCCTGGGTGAGCCGATTGGCGCAAGCCGCTGGCGCCGTGGGCATGTGTGGTGGACAAGCGGTGGATTTGAGCGCTGTGGGTCAGCGCTTGGACCAGACCGCTTTGGAGGCCATGCATGCAGCCAAAACGGGCGCCTTGCTGCGTGCGGCCCTGGTGATGGGGGCCGAGGCGGTGCAAGCCCAGGCCAGTGCGCTGGAATTGTTGGATGTGGTGGGCCGCGATCTGGGCTTGGCATTCCAAGTCATTGATGATGTGCTGGATGCCACGGCGGACACCGTGACCTTGGGCAAAACGGCGGGCAAAGACGCCGCCAACGACAAGCCCACCTATGTTTCACTGCTCGGAGTGGACGCTGCACGCAGCTATGCGCACGCGTTGGCCGATCGTGCTTTGGCCGCGTTGCGCGCAGGGGGCTTGGTGCATGCGCCAGCGCTGCAGGCCTTGGCTGAGCAAGTGGTGCGGCGCAGCCACTGATGGGGCGCAAAGGAAAGCTGGGGCCGCAGGTGATGGCAACAGGTGGTGGAGTTGAGCCGCGGATGGACCTGGTGAATGCAGGCCGTGGCATGTGCTGTGAAAAGCCAATGAAAGCAATTGAGCATGAGTGAATCGCTGTTGAACCGCATCAATGAACCCGAGCAATTGCGCCGCTTGTCGCGCGAGCAGTTACCGGCTTTGGCCGACGAGTTGCGCCAGTTTGTGTTGGACAGCGTGTCGCAAACGGGTGGGCACTTGAGCTCCAACTTGGGCACGGTGGAATTGACGATTGCGCTGCACTACGTCTTCAACACGCCGCACGACCGCATCGTTTGGGACGTGGGTCACCAGACCTACCCGCACAAAATTTTGACCGGGCGTCGCGAACGCATGGGCAGCTTGCGTCAACTGGGCGGCATCAGCGGGTTTCCCTTGCGCACCGAAAGCGCTTACGACGCGTTTGGCACGGCGCATTCTTCCACCTCGATTTCGGCCGCGCTGGGCATGGCCATGGCGGCCAAATTGCAAGGCGTGGACCGCCAGAGCATCGCGGTGATTGGCGATGGCGCCATGACGGCGGGCATGGCTTTTGAAGCGCTGAACCACGGTGGCGTCGAAGACTGCAAGCTGCTGGTGATTTTGAACGACAACGACATGTCGATTTCGCCGCCTGTGGGCGCGCTGAACCGCTATTTGGCGCAGTTGATGAGCGGCCAGTTTTACGCGGCGGCCAAAGACATGGGCAAGCGGGTGCTGAAGACCCTCGTGGAGGTCGGTTTGGGCTACA
>JALRFN010000285.1 GCA_023268425.1 Burkholderiaceae bacterium
TTGCCGCCGGGCGCGTCTGCGAATCCGCTTGCGAATGTGCCTTTGAATGTGCCTTTGAATGTGCCTTTGAATGTGCCTTTGAATGTGCCTGCCCCCACCTTGGTGGCAGAGGCGGTGGTGCCTCATGTGGCGGTTTCGACGCCGGCGAGCATGGTTGTAGGCGAAGCGAGTGTCGCTGCACGCCAAACGTGGCAGGTGTTGGTGGATGGCGTGCCCGCTGGCGTGGCTGCGGCGAGCCCAGCAGGCGCTTCGGCGTTCAGTGCCACTGAGCCCGCATTGGCGCAGGCACCTTTGATGGGCGTCGCGGCCTTGCCCATGAAGACCGTGTTCAAGTGGGCGCAAGCGGTGGCCCCTGGTCTGTCACAGCCTGAGGTGGCAGGAACACTGAGCGACACCGTGGTGCTTGAGGACGTGGCCGCCGCCGATGTGATGGATTTGTTGTCGCAGGCGCCGTCCTTGAGTCGGCATGCGCACGCCGCTGCGCCTGTGCCCGGCGGCGCTGCTCAGCCCCAGTTGACGGCCGGCAACCTGGGTGCTGCAGCGGTGCTGCCGGGTGCGGACTTGGCCGAGGCGCAGGCCAAGTACGAGGCTGTCGCCGACAAACTGGGTGAAGCGATTGCGCAGCGCGTGCAAGGCCAGATTCAGCGCGGCCACTGGCAAATGTCGTTGCGCTTGCACCCCCAGGAGTTGGGTTCGATTGACGTTCAGTTGGGCATGCGTGGGGGCGACTTGGTGGCTCAGTTCCAAGCCAGCCAAGCCATGACCCGCGACATGTTGCAAGACCAAATGCCTCGCTTGCGCGAGATGCTCAATAGTGCTGGTATAGATGTTGCTTCGGCTGATGTCGGATCGCAATCAGGCGGACGCTCTGGCGGTAACCCGACACCATCGGGTCGCGGCCTGAGCTCAGCGCAGGGTTCAGCCACA
Organism: Burkholderiaceae bacterium; assembly: GCA_023268425.1. Lineage (GTDB taxonomy): Bacteria > Pseudomonadota > Gammaproteobacteria > Burkholderiales > Burkholderiaceae_C > RS62. The sequence goes on from JALRFN010000285.1 coordinate 928, forward strand.
GTGGCGGCGGCGCCGCAAGTGGGTGGGTCGGTGGCGACGGGTTCCAGTGCATCGGGTGGCGATGGCTTGGATCTGTGGGCGTGAAGCAGATAGCAAAAGGTGAGACGTAATGGCTGACGAAGAAACCGAAGACGAAGGCGGAAAAAAGAAAAGTCCGCTGATCAAGATCATTTTGATCGTGCTGCTGGTGTTGATCCTGTTGGTGGGCGCCATCGTTGGTACGCTGTTTTTCACCGGGTTTTTCGACAAAGCCAGTGGTGAAAAAGCGGCCGAGGAGAAACTGGCTGCTTTGGAGCAGGAAGCTTCCGACGCCAAAGACCCGATGAAGCAAGACCAGCCGACGGCGGTGACCAAGAAGACGCCAGACCCGGAAAAGTTCGTCTACAACTACAAAGAGTTGGAGCGCGACTTGTTGGCCAATTTGGACAACTCGCGCAAGGTCATGCAAATCCAAGTGGCGTTCATGACGCATTACGACGAGCGCGTGTTTGCCAACATTGATCGCCACCAATTCGCGATTCGCAGCAAGATTTTGGATGTGATGCGCCAAACCAAAGAGGCAGAGATCACCAAGCCCAATTTCCGCGAAGAGCTGGCCGAGCGCATCCGTTTGGAAGTCAACGCCTTGCTCGAGAAGTACGAAGACTTTGGCGGCATTGAAGGTGTTTATTTCACCGCCTTTGTCGTGCAGTAAGCCCTAGCGCTCAGGAAAAGGTTAACGGCACATGGCTTCCGCAACGCAGCTGCTGAGCAACGAAGAGTTGGACGCGCTCAGCGCAGGCCTCAGCAGTGGCGACATCGAGGTGGACACTGGGGTGAACACGGGCTTGTCGGTGGTCAAGCATGACCTGGCCGCAGAAGACAGCAGTTTGGGTGTCAATGTCACCGCCCTGGACATGATTGCCGAGCGTTTCATTCGCTTGTTCCGTTTGGGCATGCTGGAAACGCTGCGCACCTCGCCTCGCATCAACCCGGTCAAGGTTCAGATTTTGCGCTTTGGTGATTACCTCAACAAGCTCAAAGCCCCGTTGTCGGTGAACATCATCCGCATGCAGCCGCTGCGTGGCACGGTCATGGTGGTGTTGGACCCGTCGGTGGTGTTCAGCTCTTTGGACAGTTTTTTTGGCGGCTTTGGCTCAGGTGGTATGGGCGGCGCGCGTCGCGGCCGAGAGGAAGACGACGGCGTGCCGCTGAGCTTGCCGCCCGGCCGACTGTTCACGCCCACGGAAAGCCGCATCATTCGCTTGATCTTGTCGGTGTTTTTCCGTTCGATGAAAGAGGCGTGGTCGCCAGTGATGAAGGTGGACTACGAGACGCTGAGTTCAGAGATCAACCCGCACTTTGCCCAAATCGCTGATGAAAACGACCTGGTGGTGATCAGCCGCTTCGAGTCTGAGGGCCGAGGCGAACACAGTGGCTTTGTGGACATGGTTTACCCATACAACGCACTCAAGCCATTGCGTGACGTGTTGCGCAGCCGGGTGCAGACCAACGACGCGACCGAGGAGTCAGACAAGCAATGGCGCGCCGAGTTGTCGGTGGCTGTTAAAGACTCCTCGTTGAAGCTGAAGGTCGTTTTGGGCCAATTGGGTTTGTCCCTGGCCGAGTTTGAAAACATGCAAGAGGGTGACGTCTTGCACTTCAAGAAGCCCGACTTTGCGCGCGTGATCGTCAATGACGTGCCGATCTTTGATGGCCAAGTCGGCAACTTGGGCGCGCAAACGGCGGTGCGCATGGAACAACCCATCTGTATGCAACAAGTGCCAGACATGCAAAGGAGGACGTCCAATGAATGACGTGACGCAAGACAATGCTGCCACCGAAGACGCCAGTGTCGAGGCGCCCAAGGCCAAGATCGATCAGGATGTGCTGCAAAACATCCCGGTCACGCTGACCATTGAAGTGGGTCGCGCCAACATCAAAATCCGCGACCTCATGCGCTTGACGCAAGGCAGCGTGGTCGAGTTGGACCGCATGGCGGGCGAGCCATTGGATTTGTTGGTCAACGACACCGTGGTGGCGCAAGGCGAGGTGGTGCTGGTCAACGAACGCTACGGCATCCGTTTGACCCGCGTGGTGCCGCCCTCAGAGCGCATCAAAAACATCTAAACCCCCACTCAGCATGGAACAAGCAATCGGCACCGGTGAGTGGCTGAGGATGATGGGCAGCCTGGTTTTGGTGCTCGTCCTGGCGGTCGCCTGCCTGTGGGTCTGGCGATGGCTGCAAAACAACAGCCTGGGCGGTCGGCGTGCGGTGCGCGCGCAGCTGGCGGTGGAAGAGACCATTCAACTCGGTGTGCGCCACAAAATTGTGTTGCTGCGAGCCGGGTCACAGCAGGTGGTGGTGGGTGTGAGCCCCAACGGCATGACCGCGCTGGCGCAATGGTCGCGCTTCAATGGTGAGTTGCAACAGGTGCAGGAGCAGGCGCATGAAGCTTAAGTGGCTGCTGCCCTTGTTGCTGTTGTGTACGGCCGGTTATGTCGGCGCGGCGGGCTTGCCTGCGGTGACTGTCACGCCTGGCGGCGGCGGGCAGCAGTACAGCCTGTCTTTGCAGCTGTTGGCCTTGATGACGCTGCTGACATTGCTGCCAGCCATGCTGTTGATGATGACGTCTTTCGTGCGCATCATCATTGTGTTGTCGCTGCTGCGTCAGGCCTTGGGTACAGCGCAAACACCGCCGAACATGGTGTTGGTGGGCTTGGCCTTGTTTTTGACCTTTTTCATCATGGCGCCGGTGTTTGAACCGATCTATCAAAACGCGGTACTGCCGTATATGAATGACCAAATGGGCTTTGATGCCGCATTGGACGCCGCGCAGCAACCCATACGAGCGTTCATGATGAACCAGACGCGCGAGAACAATATTGCGATGTTTTTGCAAATCGGAGGCGTCAAGGAGCTCACCTCACCTGATCAAGTGCCATTCACGACCTTGGTTGCGGCCTTTGTGACCTCAGAACTCAAAAGCGCATTCACCATCGGCTTTTTGATCTATATCCCGTTTTTGGTCATCGACCTCGTGGTGGCCAGCGTGCTGATGTCCATGGGCATGATGATGCTGTCGCCCATGATGATCTCGATGCCCTTCAAACTGATGTTGTTTGTGTTGGTCGATGGTTGGAGCTTGATCCTTGGATCGCTGGCCGCCAG
>JALRFN010000299.1 GCA_023268425.1 Burkholderiaceae bacterium
TTTCGCGCCATGCGTGCGGCTTGGCCCCAGGCCAAGCCCATGTCGGTGCGCATCAGCGCCAACGACTGGGTCGGCGAAGCCGGCAGCACGCCTGAAGACGCGGTGGCGATTGCGCGCTGGTTCTCTGAGGCGGGGGCGGACATCATTGATGTCTCGGCAGGCCAGACCACGCCCGAGGATGCTCCGGTGTATGGGCGCATGTTCCAGACCCCGTTTTCGGATCGCATCCGCAACGAGGCGCACATCAAAACCATGGCGGTGGGCAACATTTACGAGGCCGACCATGTCAACTCGATCTTGATGGCAGGCCGCGCCGATTTGGTGTGTTTGGCTCGCCCGCACCTGAGCGATCCGTACTGGACACTGCACGCCGCTGCTGACGCCGGCGACGAGCTGGCGCGTTGGCCCAAGCCTTACATCCCTGGTCAACGCCAGTTGGCCCGCATCAAGGAGCGCGAGCGGGAGTTGATCCGCGTATGAGTGGCTTGCAAGAAAAACACGCCTTGGTCACGGGTGGTGGCAGTGGCATTGGTTGGGCCTGCGCCCAAGCCTTGCACGCGTCCGGGGCGCGGGTCACCATCACGGGACGGCGGCTGGAGGTGTTGCAAGCGGCGATTGGGCAGACCGCCGACATGCACGCCGTGGTCATGGACGTGAGCGACGAAGCCAGCGTGCAAACCGCCATGGCCCAGGCCGTTCAAGGCGCAGGCCCAGTGGACATTTTGGTGGTCAACGCCGGCATTGCCGAGACGGCGCCTACGGCGAAGACCAGCTTGGCCATGTGGCGGCGCGTCATGGCGACCAATTTGGACGGCGCGTTTTTGTGCTGTCGCGAAGCCTTGCCCGACATGTTGGCGCGGGGCTGGGGACGCATCGTGACGGTGGCCTCGGTGGCGGGCTTGCGCGGCGCCAAATACACCGCTGCTTACGCGGCGTCCAAACACGGGCTGATCGGGCTGACCCGGGTCTTGTCTGAGGAGTGCATGGGCACGGGCGTGACCGCCAACGCGTTGTGCCCGGGCTTTGTGCGCACGCCCATCGTGAGCCGCAGCGTGCAAGCCATTGCGGCGCGCTCGCAAATGAGCGAGGCCGAAGCCGAAGCGGCCTTGAGTGGCAGCAATCGCCACGGGCGATTGATTGAACCCGAAGAGGTGGCCGCGTGGGTCTTGCACTTGTGTGCCGAGACCGCGGCGTCGGTGAATGGCCAAGCCATCGAAATCACCGGAGGTCAAGCATGAGCGCGGCGGACGCTTCGCCGAGCAAGCAGCGCTTGCGCTTGTGGCTGAGGTTGCTCAAGGCCAGTCGCCACATGGAAGCGGTGCTGCGCGAGCGCGTGCGCAGTGAGTTCGACACCACCTTGCCGCGCTTTGACGTCTTGGCCGCGCTCTACAAGTCGGGCGATGGCTTGACCATGGGCCAGCTTTCCCAAGCCTTGATGGTGTCCAACGGCAACGTGACGGGCTTGATCGACCGCTTGACCCAAGAAGGCGCGGTGCAGCGCATGTCCGTCGAGGGTGACCGACGCGCGGCGCGCGTGGCCCTGACCGAACAAGGGCAAGTCGATTTCGAGCGCATGGCCGCGGTCCATGAACAGTGGGTGGCCGAGTTGCTCGGCGACCTGACCGACACCGAAATCGCACAGGCCAGCCAGTTGCTGGCACGCATCAAAGGAGACGCAACATGACATCCATGGCTGGTTTGAGGCCGCAACACTTTCAGTGGGACATGCACGGTGACGTGGCGGTGATTCGCCTCAAACACCCCGAACGCAAAAACCCCTTGACCTTTGACAGCTACGCCGAGTTGCGCGACACCTTTCGCGACTTGGTTTACGCCGACGACGTGCACGCCGTGGTGTTCGCCCCCAACGGTGGCAACTTTTGTTCGGGTGGCGATGTGCACGACATCATTGGCCCGCTGGTGCAAATGGACATGAAAGACTTGCTCAAGTTCACGCGCATGACGGGTGACTTGGTCAAGGCCATGTTGGCGTGTGGCAAGCCCATCATCTCTGCCGTTGACGGCGTGGCCGTGGGCGCAGGCGCCATCATCACCATGGCCAGCGATTTGCGCCTGGGCACGCCGCAGGCCAAGACGGCCTTTTTGTTCAACCGCGTGGGGCTGGCCGGCTGCGACATGGGCTCTTGCGCCATCTTGCCGCGCATCATTGGCCAGGGCCGTGCGGCCGAGCTGCTGTACCTCGGGCGCGTGATGACGGCTCAAGAGGGTTTGGCTTGGGGTTACTTCAACGCCTTGCACGAGGCCGACGTCCTGGAAGCCCAGGCCATTGCCTTGGCGCAGACCATCACGGCGGGCCCGACGTTTGCCAACGGCATCACCAAGACGCAGCTCTCCCACGAGTGGTCGATGACCCCAGATCAGGCGATTGAGGCCGAGGCGCAGGCCCAGGCCATTTGCATGCAAACCGAAGACTTCGTGCGCGCCTACAAGGCCTTTGTGGCCAAAGAAAAGCCCGTGTTTGCGGGCAATTGAAGCCACCGCCCCTCACAGGAGCCCCCATGTCTGATCAAAGCTTTTTGCAATGGCCGTTTTTTGAAGACCAACACCGCGAGTTGGCGCAGGCCTTGGACGCCTGGTGCAGCACCCATTTGCCCGTCGACCACGGTGATGTTGACGCCGCCTGCAAAGGCTTGGTCGCAGCCTTGGGGCAGGCGGGTTTCTTGCAATGGTCAGGGGCCGACGAAGGCCAGCGCCTGGACGTGCGTTCGCTGTGTTTGATTCGCGAGACCTTGGCGCGCCACGACGGTTTGGCCGACTTTGCCTTTGCGATGCAGGGCTTGGGCATGGGCGCGGTGAGCTTGTTCGGCACCCCAGAGCAGCGCCAGTGGCTGCAGCGCACGCGTGCGGGCACGGCACTGTCGGCCTTTGCGTTGACCGAACCGGCTTCGGGCTCCGACGTGGCCAACACCAGCATGACAGCGCAAGCCGTGGACAAAGGCTTTGTGCTTTCGGGTGAGAAGACGTGGATTTCCAATGGCGGCATTGCCGACGTCTACGTGGTCTTTGCGCGCACCGGCGAAGCGCCTGGTGCCAAAGGACTGTCGGCTTTTTTGGTGCCTGCGGCCACGCCGGGTCTGACGGTGGAGGAGCGTTTGGAAGTCATGGCGCCGCACCCGTTGGCGCGTTTGCGCTTTGACCAGGTGGCGGTGCCCGAGTCGGCCCTGATCGGTGAGCGCGGGCAGGGCTTTCGCATCGCCATGTCGGTGTTGGACGTGTTCCGCTCGACCGTCGGAGCTGCGGCTTTGGGCTTTGCGCGCCGCGCCTTGGACGAGAGTTTGGCGCGGGTGGCCAGCCGCAGCATTGCGGGCTCACCCATGGGCGATTTGCAGCTGGTGCAAGGCCACATCGCCGACATGGCGCTGGACGTTGATGCCGCCGCTTTGTTGGTGTATCGGGCGGCGTGGACCAAAGACATGGGTGCTGCCCGCGTCAGCCGCGAGGCGGCGATGGCCAAGCTGTACGCCACCGAGCGCGCCCAAGCCGTGATTGACCAGGCGGTGCAACTGCATGGTGGCGACGGCGTGCGCCAAGGCAGCGTGGTGGAAAGCCTGTACCGCGAGATTCGCGCTTTGCGCATTTATGAGGGCGCGTCTGATGTGCAGAAAGTGATCATCGCGCGCCAAACCATGCAGTGATGTGGACCCGTTGACCTCTTGTGAAGGAGTAAGCATGGCCAAGACCCTGAACCTCGGGCCCAGCGCCCACGTCGACACCTTTTGTCGCGACCACTTGCCGCCCGCCGAGCAGTGGCCAGACTTTTTGCTCGAAGACTTTCCCTACCCGGAACACCTCAACGTCGGGGTTGCGTTGACCGACGCCATGGTCGACAAGGGCTTTGGCGA
>JALRFN010000336.1 GCA_023268425.1 Burkholderiaceae bacterium
CCATGGCGGCCAGCAAAGAAGCAATGAAAACGAAGACGGTCATTTGGCGGCCCCTTCTAGGTGGGGCTTTGCATCTTCTTCTGAGTCTGTCACTTGAATCAGATCAGCCTCATTGAATTCACCTTTGGCCAAGCCGAGCAATTTGCCAATGATCATCAAACCCATGGCCACGCTGCCCACCTGCACCACCGCCAGCGCTGGGCGCGCCGCCAGGGTGCGCGTGGCCAAGACCCAGGCCACGTTGAAACGCCCTGGCCGCACCACACGCTGCAGCGCCCAAACCGCAGCCCAAGCCACACCAGCAAACACCAAGCCTGCGCCCAAAACGCCCGCCGCGCTGATCAAACCCAAGCGCCAACTGCCAGCGGCCAGAACCATCAAGCCCACCAAACTCAGCACGCCCAAACCCAACACCGCCACGGACGCCGAGCGCACACCACCCAAGTCGCGCCGCATCACGCGCAAGGGCGGCACCTGCGCCAACTGCAAGACCGTGGGCAAGCCAAAACTGACGATCAACACCACGCCCAAGCCCAGCCCCATCGCTGCTGGCAACAGCCCAGGCAAGGGCAAACGCACCTGAAGCAAGCCCGCGAGCAAGCTCACAAACACCTGGTGCAAAGCCAAGCCCAGAACCAAACCCAAAGCCGAGGCCATCAAGCCCACCCACAACAGCTCCAGTGCAAAGGCGCGGGCCATGGTGCGCTGCGCCACACCCAGCACCCGGTACAAGGCACAGGCGTCCAACCTCGACTGTGCAAAGTGGCGGGCGCCATTGCCCACTGCCACCGCCGCCAACACCACCGTGAGCATGGCCACCAGGTTCAAAAAGTCTCGTGCGCGGTCCAGCGTCTGGGTGGTCTCGGGCCGACCTTCCTCCAAACTCTCCAACTGCGCGCCGCGCAGCGTTTGAGCTTGAATCGCTTGCTTGACCGCGTCTTGAAACGTCCGCACACCACTGGGCGCTCCGGCCACCGCCAGGCGGTAAGTCACCCGCGAAGCGGGCTGGATCAAATCGGTGCGTGCCAGGTCCGCTGCGTTCATCATCACGCGCGGCGAAAAACTCACAAAGCCACCGCCACGGTCAGACTCCAGAGCGATGGTTCGCGTCACCGTCAACAAGGCGTCACCCAACCAGAGTGAATCGCCCACCGCGATACCCAAGACGTCCAACACCGGGGCCTCCACCCAAACCGTGCCCGGTTCAGGCCCGCGCTTGGCCTCCACCACGGACGCATTGGCCGCTGATCGCGTTTGCAACTGCCCCAACAGCGGGTAGTTGGCGTCCACCGCTTTGAGCGCAACCAAGCGTGTCTGCGCACCCTGCGCATCGGTGGCACGCGCCATGGTCGGGAAAGACAGCCACAGCGTGTGCCTTAAGCCCAAACGCTGCGCCGCAGCCACCCAATCCGGCCCGGGCGCTTGGTCCATGCGCAACACGGCGTCCCCGCCCAACAAGCTGCGTGCATCGCGTTGCAAGCCGCCTTGCAAGCGATCGGCAAAAAACGCCACGGCACTGAGGGCCGCGACAGCCAAAGCGACGGCCAGCCACAGCACCGTGAGTTCACCCGCGCGCAAGTCCTGGCGCGTCATGCGCCACCCCAAACGCCAGGCAGACATCGTGCGCACGGAATCTTGTGATCGGTCTTGTGATTGCATGGCTTCGAGCTTAGCGCTTTGCTCTGAACCTCGCGTGACCAGGGTCAAACCAGCGTTCAAACCAACACGCTGCCTACAATCGGCCGCATGCCCCAAACCACCTCTTTTGACCCCAGCGATTGGCCTGGCGTGCAGCGCGTGGAGTGCGCCATCAGCGACTTTGGCGCTATCCCTCGCGGCAAGATCGTGGACCTGGCCAGTTTCAGCGCGCAACTTGGTTGTAGGCTCTCCAGCGCCTTGTGGGGCGTAACCTTGAGTGGCGACGTGGCCGCCGACGTCTTGGGCCCCATCGTGCCTGCCGACTTCAGCGACATGCTCTTGCGTGCCGACCTGAACACCCTGCGCCCACGCGCGGGTCGTCCGCACGAACTCAGCGCCATTTGCGAGCCCCATGGCCCCCTGGTCACACGTACTGGTGGCCACAGCATCGACGCCAACGAGCTCTCGCCGCGCGCCGCACTGCGCCGCGTGCTGCGGCAACTGGAGGCCTCGGGTTTCAGAGCGACCGTGGCTCCCGAGCTGGAATTCTTTTTGCTGCATCCTGCCCCCGGGCAACAGCCGCCCTGGAGCGCAGCGCGACCCGCGCCGCACATGCGCGCACAAGAGCGCGCTTGCGAGTCCAACAGCCTGGAGCGCTTGGCGCACTTTGAAGCCTTTTTCGACGCCATCTACGCGGGCTGCGCCGACTTAGGGATCCCCATCACCGGCCACGACCACGAAGCCGCCTTCAGCCAATTTGAAATCAACTTCGCTCCCGGCGAACCATTGGCCCAAGCCGACGCGGTCTCTCGCTTCAAGAGCCTGGTCAAAACCGTGGCCGCGCGCCAAGGCTTCATCGCCAGCTTTCACCCCAAACCCTTTGCCGACGAACCGGGCACAGGCATGCACTGGCACCTCAGCCTGCAGCACCTTGGTGAGCACGACTGGCCGCACGCCTTTGCCTCCCCCGATGGCCGCGACCGCGATGCGCTGCACCACTTCGCCGCAGGCTTGCAACACCACGCCCAAGCCGCCATGGCCATCTTCTCGCCACATGACGCGTCTTACCAACGCATCCAGCGCCCTGACGCCTCTGCCACCCGCGCCAGCTTCGGCTCCGAGGCCAGAGACTTGGCCTTTCGCGTGCCCGACAGCGGCCCAACGGCCAGGCGCATCGAAAACCGCTTACCCGGCGGCGACAGCAACCCTTACCTGGTCCTGGCCACCACATTGGCCGCAGGACTCTGGGGCATGCGCACCTCAGCCAGCGTTACGCTGGACCCCAAGCGCTGCCTCGCTCTGCCCACCGACTTGCTCAGTGCATGCAAAGCCCTGCAACACAACACCGTGTTGCGCGAAGCTTTGGGAGACACCTTGGTTGATGCCTACTGCGGCATCTTGCGTGCGGAAAACCAGTCGCGCACAGCGCACAACAAGGGCACACACGATTGGGACGCCATGCACCTGCTTGAGGGGGCGTGACACGGCTCACAAAAAACCCCGCAAGCCACGGCTGTGCGGGGTTTTGGAGGGATGACGTGCGTTTAAAAGGTGGCCTAAGCGTGCCGATCAGACGTTGAACAAGAAGTTCAACACGTCGCCGTCTTTGACCACGTACTCTTTGCCTTCTGCACGCATCTTGCCGGCCTCTTTGGCGCCGTGTTCGCCTTTGTAAGCGATGAAGTCATCAAAGGCGATGGTTTGGGCGCGGCTGAAACCGCGCTCGAGGTCGGGGTGGATGACGCCCTTATCAAAGCCGTCAGAAATCTCGACCGTATACCGGTCATCAGGCAAGATGAATTTCTGCCCCTCTGCAGGGCCATCGACAAGCAGCACACAGATGGAGGTCATAGCGTTCCTTTTTGCAAATGAATCAGTCACAGCGCCGCCCGCTTGGCCAGATCGAGCCCGCTGCGGGCGCGCT
>JALRFN010000383.1 GCA_023268425.1 Burkholderiaceae bacterium
GCGCCCACATCCATCCAGCCATGCATCAAAAACAGGGGGGGCACACCGTCTTGGCGTTTGCCCCATTGGCGGACGTGGTAACTGTGGTGGCGCACCTTGACGAAGGTGCTCAAGGATTCGCGGCGAATTGGGTACATTGGCGTCACTGAGAGCAAATAACAACACGAGAGGATGCAACATGGCCCCAAGCGGCAAAGCAACTGCGCTCGCCCAAGACCATTACGAGGCGAATCATCGCGGATTTCACTGGGCCGTGCCGTCGCGCATGAACATGGCGCATTGGTGTTGCGCCCGCTGGGCGGCGCGGGCTGACGCGGCGACACGGGTGGCGGTGATCGCCGATGGCCCCGACCAGGCGCCCCGCCAGCACACCTACGCCCAGCTGCAAGACCAGGCCAATCGCTTGAGCCGTGTCTTGGGGTTGCGCGGGGTCAAGCGCGGCGATCGTGTGGCCATTGTGATGCCCCAGCGCTTTGAAACGGCGGTTGCTTACATGGCGGTTTTGCAAATGGGCGCAGTGGCCATGCCGCTGTCGCAGCTGTTTGGGCCTGAGGCCTTGGCCTTTCGCTTGCAAGACAGCGCGGCGGTCGCGGCCGTGGTCGACGCCAGCACGGTTGACGGCTTGCTCGCGGTACGCGCCGAGTGCCCGAGTTTGCGCTGTGTCGTTGGGGTGGAGGTTCAGTCGCCCGTCGATGTCGATTGGACTGCTGCCTTGGCGCGGGTCAAGCCGCGTGCGGTGATGGCCGACACCGCCGCCAGTGACCCAGCGGTATTGATTTACACCAGCGGCACCACTGGCAACCCCAAGGGCGGCTTGATCCCGCACAGCGCGCTGTTTGGCAACTTGACTGGGTTTTTGTGCAGCCAAAACTGGTTGGGCTACGACCCCAATGGCCCCGGCGTCGATGACTCGGGTTTTCCGCCGCCGCCTGGGGTGGACACGGTGTTTTGGAGCCCCGCCGATTGGGCGTGGACGGGTGGGCTGATGGACGCGCTGTTGCCCATGCTGTTTTTTGGTCAGCCCATCGTGGCCTACAACGGGCGCTTTGCGCCAGAGACCGCCTTTGAGTTGCTCGAGCGTCACCGGGTGACGCACACCTTTTTGTTCCCCACGGCCTTGAAGGCCATGATGAAAGCCGTGCCCGAGCCGCGTGCGCGCTACGAGTTCACATTGCACGCCTGCATGAGCGCGGGCGAGGCGGTGGGCGACGCGGTGTTCAACTGGTGCCGCGAGGCGCTGGGCGTGGTGGTCAATGAGATGTTTGGCCAAACCGAGATCAACTACATCGTCGGCAACTGCGCGATGAACGACCAGCGCAGCAGCGGTGTGGGTTGGCCGGCCAGGCCCGGCAGCATGGGCAAGGGCTACCCCGGCCATCGCGTGGCGGTGATTGACGACGAGGCCAATGAATGCCCGCCGGGGCAGGCGGGCGAGGTCGCGGTGCACCGACTGGACGTGCACGGCGTGCCTGACCCGGTGTTTTTCCTGGGCTATTGGAACAACGACGAGGCCACGCACAAGAAGTACAGCGGCGATTGGTGCCGAACCGGCGACATGGCCGTGGCCGACGAGGACGGCTACCTTTGGTACCAGGGGCGGGCGGACGACATGTTCAAAGCGGCGGGCTACCGCATCGGCCCCAGCGAAATTGAAAATTGTTTGGTCAAACACGCGGCCGTGGCCAACGCCGCGGTGGTGCCCAAACCTGACCCCGCACGCGGCGCGGTGGTCAAGGCTTATGTGGTTTTGACGCCCGAGTTTGCCCACGTGATACACGACGCAGCCTCGAGCGCGTCGGTGATGGCCGACTTGCAAGCCCATGTGCGTGCGCGGCTGGCGCCTTATGAGTACCCCAAGGAAATCGAGTTCATCGACGTCCTGCCCATGACCACCACGGGCAAGGTGCAGCGCCGGGTCCTGCGCCTGCAAGAAGAGGCCCGAGCGGCGGCCCAGGGCACACCCTGATGGCCAAGAAGACCAAAGTCAGCGCCACGCCCGCCACCGTGTGGCTCAAACAACTGTCCGTGACGTTCACCGAACACGTCTATGACTACGTGGACCACGGCGGCGCGAACTGGGCGGCTGAGGCGCTGGGTTTACCGCCGCACGCGGTGGTCAAGACCCTGATCATGCAAGACGAGCGCGCCCAGCCGCTGTGCGTGTTGATGCACGGCGATCGCGAGGTCTCGACCAAAGCCTTGGCGCGTGAGATTGGCGTCAAGTCGGTGGTGCCCTGTGCGCCCGAGGTGGCGCAGCGCCACAGCGGCTACATGGTCGGCGGCACTTCGCCTTTTGGCTTGAAAAAGGCCATGCCCGTCTTCGTTCACGTTTCCGTGTTGGCTTTGGCGCAGATGTTCATCAACGGCGGGCGACGCGGCTATTTGCTGGGCCTGTCACCTCAGGTGCTGACGCAGCAGCTGGGCGCGCAGGCGGTGGACTGTGCGGTGGCAGAATAGCCGCCGCTAAAAGGACAAGAGGGGTCGGGTATGGATACGCTGATGCACGTGGGCGCTGGCTTGTTGGCCATGGTGGTGGCCTATGGTTTGGGTTCGCTGTCGTTTGCAGTGCTGATCACGCGCTGGATGGGCATGGCCGACCCCCGCACCTACGGTTCGCAAAACCCAGGGGCGACCAACGTGCTGCGCTCAGGCAACAAAAAAGCCGCGGTGCTGACCCTGCTGGCCGACGCGCTCAAGGGTGCGGTGGCGGTGTGGTTGGCGCGGGCTTTGGTCGAGCACGCCGTGATGGGGGAAGCTTGGGTGGCGTGGGTGGGCGCCGCAGCGTTTTTCGGCCATTTGTATCCGGTGTTTTTTGGCTTCAAGGGCGGCAAAGGGGTGGCCACCGCGATTGGCGTCATCTTGGCGTTTCAACCGCTGTTGGGTTTGGCCACGCTCGCGTCTTTTGCGGTGATCCTTTATTTCAGCCGTTACGTGTCTTTGGCCTCGGTCGTGGCGGCGGCGTTTGCGCCGTTTTATTTGCTGTTTGCCAATGGCGTGGCGTGGCGCGAGCCAGATGCGGCGGTGGTGGCTTTGTTTGTGATGGCCGCGTGGTTGATTTGGCGCCACCGTGAAAACATCAACCGTTTGCTTAAAGGTACAGAGAGCAAGTTGGGGCAACGCAAGGCCAGTCACTGAGGCCGTGGCCGTTTTTGATTGTTCAGCAGCGACGCGCGTGGCGTCGCTTTTTTGTGTGAAAGCTTGAAGGAGTGAAGAAATGAGTAGCAATGTGACGCGCCACGGCGTGGGCCCCCGCATGAGTGAGGCCAGTGTGTTTCAGGGCGTGATTCGTTTGGCCGGCATGGTGCCTGAGAACACCGAGGGGCAGGGCATCGAAGCGCAAACCCGCGACGTGTTGGACCAGATCGATCGCCACTTGGCGACTTGTGGCAGCGACAAGAGTCGCTTGTTGCGCGTACAAATTTTCTTGGCTGACCTCGCTGACTTCCCTGGCATGAATGGCGTTTGGGAGCAGTGGGTGGTGCAAGGCCAAACCCCGCCGCGCGCCACGGTGCAAGCGCTGTTGGCCAAGCCCGAGTGGCGATTGGAGATGGTGGTCGACGCCGCGCAAGCTTGAATTTGTCTGTTTGCGACAAAAAAGCCCGCGACAACGGTCAGCGGGCTTTTTGTGGCAGCGCGTGGCGCAAACGGCGGACAGACTTCAGTCGCGGAAGTTGTTGAAGCTCAGTGGCAGGTCGCTGAGTTCCTTTTTGATCAAGGCCATGGCGGCTTGCAAGTCGTCGCGCTTGGCGCCGGTGACGCGAACGGCGTCGCCCTGGATGGCCGCTTGCAGCTTCATTTTGTGGTCTTTGATCAGGCGCTGGATTTTTTTGCCGTCTTCGGTGCTGACGCCGTTGCGCACGGTGACGTCTTGTTTGACTTTGTCGCCGCCCATTTTTTCAACCTTGCCCACATCGAGGAAGCGCACATCGACGCTGCGCTTGGTCAGTTTGGCGCGAACGATGTCCAAGATTTGTTGCAGCTGAAAGTCTGCATCACCGGTCATGGTGATGACTTTGTCTTTTTCTTTGAGCTCGACCGCGGCCGAGGTGCCCTTGAAGTCAAAGCGCGTGCCGATTTCGCGAATGGTTTGGTCAATGGCGTTGCGCATTTCGACCATGTCGGCTTCTAAAACGGTGTCAAAAGATGGCATAGCGGGTGGTGGACTTTCCTAGATTTTTAGCCATTAGAGGGTGCATTTTCGCCGATGCTGCTGTGCGATGGCTCCATGGGCGGTGCGACAATCGGCAGCATGAATGTTCGCGTTGATGCACCCCTGCAAGCCTACAACACCTTTGGCATTGCGGCCAAGGCCGCTGCGTTGTTTCATGTGCAAAGCGTCGATGACATCCGTGCTGCTTTGGATAGCGCCCTGTGGGGCAGCTCGCGCAAGCTGATTCTGGGGGGCGGCAGCAACATGGTGTTCACCCGTGACGTGGACGCTGTGGTGCTGAAAATGGAAATCCCAGGCATGTCGGTGGTGGACGAAACCGCCAGCGACTGGATTGTGCAGGCCGGGGCCGGCGTGGGCTGGCACGACTGGGTGCGCTGGACGTTGCAAAACGGCTACCCCGGCTTGGAAAACATGGCTTTGATTCCTGGCACCGTGGGCGCCTCACCGGTGCAAAACATCGGTGCCTATGGCATGGAGTTGCAAAACCGCTTTCACAGCCTGGACGCGATTGATTTACGCTCCGGCGAAGCGTTTCAATTAGACGCTTCAGGCTGCGGCTTTTCCTACCGCGACTCGGTGTTCAAGCACTTGCCACAAGACGGTGGGCTGAAGAGCCAAGCGGTGATCACGGCGGTGCGTTTTGCCTTGCCCAAACACTGGCGCGCAGAAGTCGCCTATCAAGACTTGCAGCGCAAGATGGACGAGTCTGGCGTGAGGGCACCAAGTGCGCAGCAGGTGTTTGACTGGGTGGTGGACATCCGCACCGCCAAGTTGCCCGATCCGCGCGATGTGGGCAACGCGGGCAGTTTCTTCAAAAACCCCACCGTGACGCAAGAGCAATGCGACGACATCATTGGGCGTGACCCCCATGTGGTGCACTACCCGCTGGGTGATGGCCACATCAAGTTGGCAGCGGGCTGGCTGATCGATGCCTGCGGCTGGAAGGGCAAGACCGTGGGGCGCGCTGGTGTTTACGACAAGCAAGCGCTGGTGCTGGTCAACCGGGGTACGCGCGAAGACCCGGTGACGGGCGGTGAGGTGATGACGCTGGCCAAAGCCATTCAAACCAGTGTTTACGAGCGTTTTGGCATCATGCTGGAGCCCGAGCCCGAGGTGATTTGAGCTGGTGACGCGGGTCGGCTATATCAACAAAAAACGGCCCCGAGGGGCCGTTTTTTTGTGCCGCGTTGCGGCTCATTTGCCTTCGAGCTTGAGCATGTCGGCACCTTCGCCCAGCGAGAGCAAACCGCTCTTGGCGTAGGTGCTGAGTTTGGCTCGGGTGTCGCTGATGTCGAGGTTGCGCATGGTCAGTTGGCCGATGCGATCGAGCGGCGTGAAGGCGGCGTTTTCAACCTTTTCCATCGACAGGCGCTCAGGCGCGTAGCTGAGGTTGGGCGACTCGGTGTTCAAGATGGTGTAGTCGTTGCCACGGCGCAGCTCCAGCGTGACCTCACCCGTGATGGCGCGCGCCACCCAGCGTTGGGCGGTCTCGCGCAGCATCAGTGCTTGTGAGTCAAACCAGCGGCCTTGGTAGAGCAGACGGCCCAAGCGCAAGCCGTTGATGCGGTATTGTTCGATGGTGTCTTCGTTGTGGATGCCTGTGACCAAGCGCTCGTAGGCGATGAACAGCAGCGCCATGCCCGGAGCCTCGTAGATGCCACGGCTCTTGGCTTCGATGATGCGGTTTTCGATTTGGTCGCTCATGCCCAAACCGTGGCGGCCACCGATTTCGTTGGCCTTCAAAATCAGCTCGGCAGGCGACGCAAAGCTTTGGCCGTTTAGGGCCACCGGCTGGCCTTCTTCAAAGCGCACGGTCACGGTCTCAGGCTTGATGGCGCAGTCTTCGCGCCAGAAAGGCACGCCCATGATGGGCTTGACGATGTGCATGCCTGCGTTCAAAAACTCCAGGTCTTTGGCTTCGTGCGTGGCGCCCAACATGTTGGAGTCGGTCGAGTAGGCTTTTTCCGCCGACATCTTGTAGCCGTGGCCGTTGGCGGTCATGAAGGCCGACATTTCGGCGCGGCCACCCAGTTCATCAATGAACTGTTGGTCCAGCCACGGTTTGTAGATGCGCAATGACGGGTTGGCCAGCAGGCCGTAGCGGTAAAAGCGCTCGATGTCGTTGCCCTTGTAGGTCGAACCGTCGCCCCAGATGTGGACGTCGTCTTCCTTCATCGCTGCCACCAGCATGGTGCCGGTCACGGCGCGACCAATGGGTGTGGTGTTGAAGTAGGTGTTGCCGCCCGTAGTGATGTGGAAGGCACCGCACTGCAAAGCGGCAATGCCTTCAGCGGCGAGTTGTGCGCGGCAGTCGATCAAGCGGGCGTTCTCGGCACCATAGGCCATGGCCTTTTGGGGAATCGCGTTGTAGTCGGACTCGTCGGGTTGACCCAAGTCAGCCGTGTACGCGTAGGGCACGGCGCCTTTTTGGCGCATCCACAGCAAGGCGGCGCTGGTGTCCAAGCCGCCGGAGAAGGCGATGCCCACTTTTTGGCCAGCGGGCAGGTGTTGCAAGATGGTTGACATGACTGGTGTTGGGGCCGCAGCAAGGAAACGCTCGCATCAAACGGAGGCGTGCACGGTCTTCGCGGGCCAATGCGAAAACCCATGCCGCGTGGGCCAAAACCTGCCCGCGCGTGACAAAACTCGTCATTTTAGGCGACCCTGGGCGCGCCGAGCGGCCCGCGCTGCGCGCTCAGTGGTCGCGTGAGTCACGCCAGTCGCGGCGATCATCGTCACGGGGATGGTGGTGCCATCGGGTTGTCGGGTGGCGGTACTGCGCGTCATTGAGCCCGATGACCACCGATGTGCTCACTGGGGGGCGCACCACCACGCGTGTGACCGGGCGCGCGGCGATGGTGGTCAGCGTGGTCCCTGACTGGGATAAGGACACAGCCGGGGACACATTCACCGGAATGCTTGAACCTGGGTCTTTCGCGGTTTCGATTTCATAGCGCTTGCCCGCGTATTCGTACACCACCCGGTAGGCTTTCACACGGGTTTCGGCGCGCATCTCGGTGTGGCAATCGCGCACGGTTTGCAGGTCACTGCCGGGTGAACCCTCGATGCGGTCGCCCAGCACGGCACCGCCAATCAAACCAATGGCGGTGGCCAAGGCGTTGCCTGAGCCCTGACCGATTGCGTTGCCGACCGCACCGCCCGCGATGGCACCAATGACCGCGCCGCCACCAGACTTGTCGCGTTGCACGGTGACTTGGCGGTTGACGCAAACCTCGGCGGGGGTTTGTACCTGCTCCAAGATGGGGGTGGTAGAAATCACCGTGGCGAGTTCTTGCGCCTGGACGGCATTGGCAATCAGGGTGCTGCCCAAGGCCAAACCCAAGGCGGCGATGCGGTGTGTGTTCATCTGCTTGCTCCTGTTGAGTGGATGCACGCAGTCTGCGCTGCCCTTGTTGCGCTTGCTTACCGCTTGGGTAAAGAAGTGTGAAGTGTGGCGTGACTGGCTGCGGTCAGCAGCGCTGCGCCCAGTCGTCGGCCTTGAAGCCCACGGTCCATGCGCCGCTGGGCCACTGCACCAAGGGGCGTTTGATCAGTGATGGTTGGGCGTGCGTCAAGGCTGCCGCGCCGTTTGAGCTGTCGGCGGTGGCCTGTTGCTCGGCCGTCAACTGCCGCCAAGTCGTGCCACGCCGGTTGACCAAAGTGTCCACACCCAAAGCCTGCACCCAGCTTTGGCACTGTGCCAAGTCAGGCGGCGCTTTCTTGAAGTCATGGAAGGTGTAGGCCAAGCCCTGCGCCTCTAGCCATTGGCGGGCTTTCTTGACTGTGTCGCAGTTCGCGATGCCGTAGAGATGAATCATGGGGGCATTGTGCCCTCGGCTCAAAAAGCGCTGCGAACGGCATGACAATACCGTGCCATGAACGAAGCAATTGATTTGAACGAGCCGCAATTGGCCACCTGGCTGCGCTATGCCGAGGGCTTGCACACGCGCGGCATCGACCTGGGGCTGGCGCGCCTAGACCGCGTAGGCCAGCGTTTTGTGCCTGCCTTGGGTTTTGCCTGCCCGGTCATCACCGTGGCTGGCACCAATGGCAAGGGCTCGACTTGCGCCATGCTTGAAGCGATTTTGTTGGCTTCAGGCTACCGCGTGGGGGTCTACACCTCGCCGCATTTGGTGCGTTTTGAGGAGCGTTGCCGGGTCATGGGCATGCCCGTTGACGCCACCGCCTTGGTGGACGCTTTTCAAGAGGTGGAGCGGACGCGGCGCGGTGCTGACGAGGCGGTCACACTGACCTATTTTGAATTCACCACCCTGGGCATTTTGCGGGTTTTACAAACGGCAGCGCTGGACGTGGTGATTTTGGAGGTGGGCCTGGGCGGGCGGCTGGATGCGGTCAACTGGATCGACACCGACTGCGCCATTGTCACCAGTGTGGATGTGGACCACGTCGAGTATCTGGGGGCCGACCGGGAAGCCATTGGCTTTGAAAAGGCCGGCATCATGCGCGCGGGCAAACCCGCGATCGTCAGCGACCCCATGCCGCCGCAGCGTTTGGTCGCGCATGCTGAGGCGATCGGTGCTGACTTGTGGCTCAACGGCCGTGATTTCAACGTTTCAGGCGACAAGCAGCAGTGGGCTTGGGCGGGTCGGGGCAAGCGCTGGGCAGGTCTGGCGCACCCGGCCTTGCGCGGTGCGAACCAGTTGATGAATGCCGCAGGGGTCTTGGCCGCACTGCAGGCGCTGCGCGCACAACTGCCGGTGACGGCTCAGGCCCTGCGTCAGGGCTTGGCGGTGGTGGAGTTGCCCGGGCGATTCCAGGTCAAGCCAGGTCAGCCGGTCGAGGTCTACGACGTGGCGCACAACCCGCATGCCGCCGCAGCCTTGGCGTTGAATTTGGATGCCATGGGTTTTTACCCCCGCACCCATGCGGTGGTGGGCGCCATGGCAGACAAAGACTTGGGTGGTTTGTTGCAGCGTTTGATGCCGCTGGTGGATGACTGGTACTGCTGTGATTTGCCCACGGCTCGGGCAGCCAAAGTCGATGATTTGGCGCGCGTGATTGAGGCGCTCAAGGCGGGCGGGAAAGCATCCGTCACGACCTGGGCAAGCCCGGCTGCGGCCATGGCTGCAGCCCGTTTGGCGGCAGACCCCGCTGATAGAATCGTGGTCTTTGGGTCTTTCTTCACCGTCGGGGGCGTTTTGTCTGCCCAACAGGCTTGAGCGCCCGTTGTGTTGCGCCTCGAATAGGCTGGGTTTATGTTGAAATCGCGCGCTGCAGAACGCTCTGCTCCAGATGAATCTGTCGAGGCCGTGCGCCGCCGTGCTCGCTACCGTTTGGTGGGGGCTTTGGTGTTGGTGGTCATCGGTGTGGCGGGCTTTCCTCTGGTTTTCGATACCCAGCCGAGGCCTGTTGAGGGCGACTTGGCCATCATCATCCCGGACAAAAATCAAGTGCCCGCCTTGGCGGTGACGCCCCCGCCTGCGGCGCAAGCCGAGGCCAAGTCCGAGCCAACAGCAGACGCCGCTGCCGCCAAAGCACCGACTGAGCAGGCGAGCGCGACCGAGCCAAAAGCCGAACCCAAGTCGGAGCCCAAATCAGAAGCCAAGCCAGAGCCCAAGGCGAAAGCTGAGGCGCCAGCTCCAGCCAAACCTGAACCCAAAGCAGAGCCCAAGGTCGAGCCTAAGTCTGAGCCCAAAGTCCAAGCCAAAGCCAGCCCGAGCAAAGATGAGGCCGCGCGTGCACGTGCCATTTTGGAAGGTCAATCCTCTGCCGTGAAGGCCGATGGGCAGTGGGTGGTGCAGGTCGGTGCCTTTGGTGATGACGCCAGTGTCAAGCGCGTGCGGCGCATGTTGGAAGCGGGGGGCTTGCAAACCTTCACACAGGCGGTCGCGGTGCAAGGTGGCGCGGTGACCCGCGTGCGCTTGGGGCCATATGCCTCTCCCGCTGAAGCCGAGCGCGCGCAAGCCAAGGCCAAGGCTTTGGGCTTCAGTGCAGCCAAGGTGATGAAGCCCTGATGAGTGATCTTGCTCAGGCCATGGTGCCCTTGGACTGGGTGATCCTCGGCGTGTTGCTGGCCTCGGTGTTGATTGGCCTGTGGCGCGGTTTCATTTATGAGTTGTTGTCTTTGGCCAATTGGGTGCAGGCTGGAGTGCTCGCCAGTGTCTTGGGCACACAGGTGACGACGTGGATTGGTTTGGGCAGTTGGACGCCGCAGGCCCAGCAGGTGTTGGGCTTTGTGCTGGTGTTTGTCTTGGCCTTGTTGCTGGGCGGGTGGCTGGCGTCGTGGATTCGTTCATGGGTCTCGCGTTCGGGCTTGCGTGCGCCCGACCGGGCGCTGGGTGGTTTGTTTGGCGTCTTGCGAGGCGCCTTGGTGTTGGTGGTTGCGGCCATGGTGGTCCATGGCATGGCCTTGCAAACGTCGCCTTGGTGGACGGAGTCCCGAGGCGCGCGCGGTTTGGATGAAGGGGTGGTGTTGCTGCGCTCGCTGTGGGCGCCAACACCGGTCGCAAAGGATTAGCGAGATGTGCGGAATTGTGGGGGTGCTGCATCAAGCGCCCGTGAATCAGTGGATTTATGACGCGTTGTTGCTGCTGCAGCACCGGGGTCAAGATGCTGCGGGCATCGCCACGCAAGAAGGACAAAAGTTCTTCATGCACAAGGCCAAGGGCATGGTGCGTGACGTGTTTCGCACGCGCAACATGCGTGCCTTGCCCGGCAATATGGGCTTGGGCCAGGTGCGCTATCCCACTGCGGGCAATGCCCACAGCGAAGAGGAGGCACAGCCGTTTTACGTCAACGCGCCTTACGGCATCGTCATGGTGCACAACGGCAACTTGACCAACGCCCATGAACAGCGCCGCGCCTTGTTTGTTGACGACCACCGCCATTGCAACACCGACAGCGACTCTGAGGTTTTGCTCAATGTGTTCGCGCACGAACTGGAGCGGGCCACACGCGGTTTGGACTTGAAGCCCAGTGAAGTCTTCAAGGCGGTCGAACAAGTGCACTTGCGCATCAAGGGTTCGTATGCGGTGATCGCCATGATCGCGGGCCATGGGCTGGTCGCGTTTCGCGACCCGTATGGCATTCGCCCTTTGTGCATGGGCCAGGGGCAGGGCGCCATCATGTTCGCCAGCGAGTCGGTGGCCGTGGACGGTACGGGCTTGGATTTGGTGCGCGAAGTGAAGCCAGGTGAGGCGGTGTTCGTGGACATGCAAGGCCAGGTTCACCAACAGCAATGTGCCGCTGAAACGCATTTGATGCCATGCATGTTTGAGTACGTTTATTTGGCCCGCCCCGACTCGGTGTTGTCGGGGGTGTCGGTCTACGAGGCGCGCTTGGCCATGGGCGAAACGCTGGCCAAGCGGGTGATCTCGACGGTATCGCCGTCGGAGATTGATGCAGTGATCCCCATCCCCGAGTCGTCGCGGCCCAGCGCCATGCAGTTGGCGCATTTGTTGGGCAAGCCCTACCGCGAGGGTTTTGTCAAAAACCGCTATGTGGGCCGCACCTTCATCATGCCGGGGCAGTCGGTACGCAAAAAATCGGTGCGACAAAAGCTCAATGCGATTGGCTCCGAGTTTGCAGGCCGCAACGTGTTGTTGGTAGACGACTCCATCGTGCGCGGCACGACCAGCAAAGAGATCGTGCAAATGGCCCGAGAGGCTGGTGCGCGCAAGGTGTATTTGGCTTCGGCCGCACCGCCCGTGCGTTACCCCAATGTCTACGGCATCGACATGCCCAGTGCCGAAGAGTTGGTGGCCCATGGGCGAACGGTGGATGAAATTCGCGACATCATCGGTTGTGACGCGCTGATTTACCAAGACGTGGCCGCACTCAAACACGCCGTGGGTGCTTTGGGTGCCGACATCGAGGGCTTTGACGCCTCTTGCTTTGACGGCGTGTACTGCACGGGTGACATCACCCTGGCCGAAGTCTCGGCGATCAACGAGGGGCGCAACCGTGGCGACGAAGACGAGGTCAACACCTCACGCTTGTCCTTGCGCAATGCGGAGGGTGCGTGATGTCGCGTGACGATTGGCGCATGGAAACCCGGGCGGTACGCGAAGCGGTGCCGCCGACCGCGTACGGCGAAAACGCCGAAGCCTTGTTTTTGACCAGTGGCTATGTGCAACCCGACGCGGAGACCGCTGCACGTCGCTTCGCGGGCGAGGACGACGGCTTCACCTATGGCCGTTACGGCAACCCCACCACCAGCAGCTTCGAGCAACGTTTGGCGGCCATGGAAGGCGCCGAGGCTGCGATGGGGACCGCCAGCGGCATGTCTGCGGTGCTGATGATGTGCATGGGCTTGTTGCAGGCGGGCGACCATGTGGTCGCGTCACGCTCCATGTTTGGCTCGACCATCAAACTGTTGGGCACAGACTTGGCCAAGTTCGGTGTCGAAACCACGTTTGTGCCGCAAGCCGATGTGGCGGCTTGGCGAGCGGCCATGCGACCCAACACCAAATTGCTGTTCGCTGAAACGCCAACGAATCCGCTGACCGAGGTTTGCGACATTGCGGCTCTGGCCGACATGGCGCACAACGCTGGCGCCTTGATGGCGGTGGACAACTGTTTTGCGACCCCGGTGCTGCAGCGTCCGATCGCCTTGGGTGCAGACATCGTCGTGCATTCGGGCACCAAGTTTCTCGACGGCCAAGGCCGGGTCATGGCTGGGGCCTTGTGCGCGAGTCAGCGTCTGGTTGAAAAGTCTTTTTTGCCTGTGCTCAAGAGTGCGGGCATGACCCTGGCGCCTTTCAACGCCTGGGTGGTGCTCAAGGGTTTGGAGACCTTGGCAATACGCATGCGCGCGCAATCGGAGACTGCCCTAGCGATGGCCCAATGGTTGGGCTCGCACGATCAAGTCACCGCCGTGCATTACCCGGCCTTGAGCAAGCACCCCCAGCACGCCTTGGCGATGTCGCAAATGCACGGCAGTGGCGGCGCCGTGTTGTCCTTTGATGTGGGTGGTGCCTCGCCTGAGGTGGCACGCGCGCGCGCCTTCCACGTGCTCGACGGCTTGCAAACCCTGTCGTTGTGCACCAACTTGGGTGACACCAAAACCCTGTGCGCCCACCCCGCCAGCACCTCTCATGGCCGCTTGAGCGAGGAGCAGCGTCAAGCGTCTGGCGTGACGCAGGGGCTGATTCGGGTATCTGTGGGCTTGGAGCATGTACAAGACATCCAAGCTGATTTGTTGAATGGTTTGAACACACTTTGATATGACGACTGGTATCCGCACGCGCTTCGCGCCGTCGCCCACGGGCTTCATCCACTTGGGCAACATCCGTTCGGCCCTGTATCCCTGGGCCTTCGCCAAACACCACGGTGGTGACTTCATCCTGCGCATCGAAGACACCGACGTCGAGCGCTCGTCTCAAGCGGCTGTGGACGTGATCTTGGAAGGCATGGCTTGGTTGGGCATGCAGCCCGACGAAGGCCCGATCTATCAAATGCAGCGCATGGATCGCTACCGGGAAGTGTTGGCCCAACTCAAAGCGGCCGGTCACGTCTACCCCTGTTACATGTCCATGGCGGAGTTGGACGCTTTGCGTGAGCGCCAAATGGCAGCCAAGCAAAAGCCCCGCTACGATGGCACTTGGCGCCCCGAGCCCGGCAAGACCTTGCCCGAAGTGCCTGAGGGCGTGCAGCCGGTGTGGCGCTTCAAAAATCCGCAGGACGGCGTGGTGGCCTGGGACGACAAGGTCAAAGGCCGCGTCGAAGTCAGCAACGCCGAGTTGGACGACTTGGTGGTGGCCAGACCTGATGGCACGCCGACCTACAACTTTTGCGTGGTCGTTGACGATGTGGACATGGCCATCACCCATGTCATTCGTGGCGACGACCACGTCAACAACACCCCGCGCCAAATCAACATCTTTCATGCCTTGGGCCAAACCCCGCCCGTTTATGCCCACTTGCCGACCGTGCTCAACGAGCAGGGCGAAAAGATGAGCAAGCGCAACGGCGCCAAAGCAGTGACCCAGTATCGAGACGAAGGTTATCTGGCCGATGCCATGATCAATTACCTGGCCCGCTTGGGGTGGAGCCACGGCGACGACGAGATCTTTTCACGCGAACAGTTTCTGGATTGGTTCGACCTTGACCACCTGGGGCGAAGCGCCGCGCAGTTTGACGAGGCCAAATTGCGCTGGGTCAACGCACAGCACCTCAAGGCCATGGGCGGCGAGGCCCTGGCACCTCTGGTTTCAGAGCGCTTGCGCGCGCGCGGCTTGTCGACCGATGCACGCTTGCCCGCGATCTGTGACCTGTTCAAAGACCGTTGCGACACGACTGTGGCCTTGGCCGATTGGGCGCAGGCCTATTACGCCGATGTGCAAGCCAGTGCCGAAGACTTGAGCAAACATGTGACCGATGCCGTCAAACCTGCATTGGCGCAGTTGTGCCAAGCCTTGCAAAACGTGGCATGGGATGCGGCCTCGATTGGTGTGGCGTTCAAAGCGGTGTTGGCCGAGCAAGGCTTGAAAATGCCGCAATTGGCCATGCCGGTGCGGGTGTTGGTGATGGGTACGCCGCAAACCCCTTCGGTCGATCAAATGTTGGCGCTTCACACGCGCGAAATAATTTTGCAGCGTTTGCAAAACCCATAAAAACCGCTGTATACTGCGAGGCTTGCTGCGGTGCGGTTCAAAAGGCCAATCAGCGGTAAGCCTGTTGGGGGTATAGCTCAGCTGGGAGAGCGCTTGCATGGCATGCAAGAGGTCAGCGGTTCGATCCCGCTTACCTCCACCAACGAAAACGCGATGTATAATTCGACGCTTTCAAATTCTAGTGAGGTGTTGGGATGTTTATCAGGTTGCTCTAGGGTGCCTAGAATATTCAATAGGGTGGTTTTACCTGCACCTGAAGGCCCTGTAATTGCTACTATTTCTGAAGCGTT
>JALRFN010000393.1 GCA_023268425.1 Burkholderiaceae bacterium
CTGTGGATCGGAGCGTTTGTTCAGCCAAGTGGGCTTGGCCACACAGGCCATGCTGTGGCACGCAGGCGTGCAAACCGTGTTGCCGCCGGGTTATCTTTGCTGCGGGTATCCGCAGCGCGGCAGTGGCCAATTTGACAAGGCCGAGCAAATCATCACCGACAACCGGGTGCTCTTCCACCGTGTGGCCAACACCTTGAATTATTTGGACATCAAAACGGTGGTGGTCAGCTGCGGCACTTGCTTCGACCAATTGCAGGGCTACGAGTTCGACAAGATTTTTCCGGGTTGCCGCATCGTCGACATCCACGAGTTTTTGCTGGAAAAAGGCATCACGCTGGAGGAGGCGGGCGCTTACCTGTACCACGATCCTTGCCACAGCCCGATGAAGCAGCAAGCGCCCATGCAAACCGTCAAAGCCTTGTTGGGCGAAACCGTGCTGCAAACCGAGCGCTGTTGCGGCGAGTCGGGCACGCTCGGTGTGACCCGGCCGGACATCTCAACGCAAGTGCGTTTTCGCAAGACCGAGCAATTGCGCCAAGAGGCCACACGGCTTGAAGCACTGGCCTCGGAACATGGCGTGGCCAAGGCCAAGGGCGTGACCAAGGTCTTGACCAGTTGCCCCAGCTGTTTCCAAGGCTTGAGCCGCTACGGCAACGATTTGGACAACGGCTTGCTGGAGGCGGATTACATCGTCGTCGAGATGGCGCGCCACATCTTGGGTGAACAGTGGATGCCTGAGTTTGTTGCCAAAGCCAACGACGGCGGCATTGAGCGGGTGCTGGTTTGATGGCTTGTGTTTTTTGCGACAGCGACGGTGGTGAGGTGGTGTGGCAAGACGCACTGTGCCGCGTGGTCTTGCCCCATGAGCCCGGTTACCCCGGCTTTGTGCGGGTGATCGCACAACAACATGTGGCCGAGATGAGTGATTTTTCAGCACCACAGCGCCAACGCATCATGGATGTGGTGTGGGCGGTCGAGCGCGTCTTGCGCACCGTCATGCAGCCGCACAAGATCAACATCGCCAGCTTGGGCAACATGGTGCCCCACGTGCATTGGCACGTCATTGCTCGCTTTGTTGAAGACGCGCATTTCCCCGGCTCGGTTTGGTCTGGCGTGCAGCGCGAGCCCAGCGGCGCCCAGTTGGCGACCTGGGCCGTGCGCGCCCAGACTTTGCCGCAAGCCTTGCACGCCGCGCTTCAGGAGTTGGCCGCATGAGCGCGCCCGTGCCCCAGGACATTGTTTTGCACCAAGCGTCCAATCAGTTGGAGCTGGTTTACGCCGACGGTCAAAGACACCGCGTTTCGGTGGAGTTGATGCGGGTTTGCTCCCCCTCTGCCGAGGTGCAAGGCCATGGGCCCGGCCAACAAACCCTGCAAACTGGCAAGCGCGATGTGCGCATTGTGGGCTTGGCGCCCGTGGGGCAATACGCTTTGCAGCCGACCTTTTCTGACGGCCATGACAGCGGTCTGTTCACCTGGGCGTTGTTGTACGACCTGGCGGTCAACGCCGACCGACACTGGGCACGCTACGAGCAAGCGCTGGCGGCTGCAGGCAAGTCGCGCGATGCCGCCATGCCAGTCAAACCCACCCCAGGCGCGGGGGCTTGCGGGTAAGCCCCGCGTGTGGACCTTCACTTAACATTCTTGGTATGAGCAAAACCCATTTCGGATTTGAAACGGTCGACGAGTCGTCCAAGGCCCAGCGCGTGCGCGCGGTGTTTGACAGCGTGGCGTCGAACTACGACGTCATGAACGACTTGATGTCGGCTGGTTTGCACCGCGTCTGGAAGCGCTACACCTTGTTGGTCGCCGATGCGCGGCCCGGTCAGGCGGTGCTGGACATCGCAGGTGGCACGGGTGACTTGGCCCTGGGCTTTGCCAAAGCCGTCGGCCCCAAAGGCACGGTGGTGCACACCGACATCAACCTGGCCATGCTCAGCGAAGGGCGTGATCGGCTGATCAACCAAGGCGTGATCCTCCCAACCAGCGTCTGTGACGCTGAGGCCTTGCCATTCGCTGACGCCAGCTTTGACCGGGTCAGCGTGGCCTTTGGCCTGCGCAACATGACGCACAAAGACCAAGCCTTGCGCGAGATGTGTCGCGTCTTGAAGCCTGGTGGCAAGTTGTTGGTCTTGGAGTTCTCCAAGGTGGCGCCGCCGCTGAGCAAAGCTTACGACTGGTATTCCTTCAAGGTCTTGCCCAAGCTGGGCCAGTGGGTGGCCAAAGACGCCGACAGCTACCGCTACTTGGCAGAGTCGATTCGCATGCATCCCGATCAAGAGACCTTGAAGGGCATGATGAAAGACGCGGGCTTTGCCCACGTGGATGTGCACAACATGACCGCTGGAGTCGTGGCTTTGCACGTCGGATTGAAAAAATAAGCCAGGAGCACGACAAGATGAAACGTTGGATGGTGGGATTGACCTTGGCGGCCATGGTGTTGGTGACGCAAGAAGCCATGGCCAAGCGCATGGGCGGTGGCTTGTCGATTGGACGCAGTTCGGGCAACGTCACGCAGCGTTATGCCTCACCCAGCCCAGCTGCACCCACACAAAACGCCAGTCAGCAGCGCGCCACACCGAGCAACAACGCTGCCACAGCGCCCAAACGCTCACCGTGGGGGGGCATCCTGGGTGGCCTGGCGGCAGGCTTGGGCTTGGCTTGGTTGGCCAACAGCCTGGGGCTGGGTGCGGGTTTTGCCAACATCTTGTTGATCGCGTTGTTGGCCATCGCCGGGTTCTGGCTGTTGCGTCGCCTGCTGGGTGGTGCCCAGCAGCCTGCTTATGCCGGTGCCGACATGCCCAGCTACAACAGCAAGAACGTCGGCAATGACGCATCTGCGCGCCCCTGGGAGGGCGCCCATGCGGCGTTTGACGCCACGCCGAGCGCACCGTCGACGCCCCCAGCAAGCGGCAGCATGATCGGCGCTGCTCTGGGTCACTCCAGCGCCAACCCGTTGATGGGCTCGCAAACCTGGGGTGTGCCCTCGGGGTTCGACAGCGAAGGGTTTTTGCGCGCTTGCAAGTCCAACTTTGTGCGTTTGCAAGCGGCTTGGGATGCCGCCGATACCGAATCCCTGAAAACACTGATGACCGACGATTTGCTGCATGACATCACGCAGCAACTGCGCGAGCGCCAAGCCCACAGCAACGGTGCCCCCAACATCACCGAGGTGGTCGAGTTGAATGCGCAGCTGCTGGGCGTGGAAGAACTCAGCGATGAATACCTGGCCAGCGTCGAATTCCATGGCCTGATCAAAGAAGACCCTCAACAAGCGGCCGCGCCTTTTCGCGAGGTTTGGAACATCGTCAAATCCAAACACCGTGGGGGCTGGTTGGTCGCTGGCGTGCAGGCGCTGGGCTGATTGGCTGCGCAAACGCAGAGTCGCACTGGCAAAATACGTCCATGACCAATACCCCGAACCCTTCCCGCGCTGGCGCCTTGCCTTGGTCTTTGTTGGACGGCGTTCAGCGCTTGGCCACGCGTCTGCGTCCGCCGCCTTGGCTGGAGCGTGAGGTGCACAACCGGGTGGTGCTTTTGCTCAACCATGTGTTGATGCAAGAGGATGAGGCGATGAAGCGTTTGGCCCGCCACGCGGGCAAAAGCATCCATTTGGATTTGACGCCGGTTTTGGCGACGGTGGTCATCACCCCCGTGGGTTTGCTTGAGTGTGTAGATGCTGTGGCCACGCCAGATTTGCGCATCGAACTCAAAAGCGGCTCTTGGGCGCAAGCGGCGCAGCAGTGGTGGCGCGCGCGTGATCTGGATGTGCATATTTATGGCGACGTGATGCTGGCTGCCGAGGTCGGTTGGCTGCGCGAGCATGTGCGTTGGGACGTCGAAGAAGACTTGGCCCGCGTGTTGGGTGATGGTCCAGCCACCGCGATCAGCGGTGTGGCTCGCCGCGTCATGGATGCCTTGGGTGCATTCGTCCGCCGCCAGGGTCCTGCGCCTGCCGGCGTGAGCGCTTGAGGTCTACCGCATGAGACATTGGGGCCGCGGCCTGTTCATTGTGTGGACGCTTTGGCGTTTCGGCTTGGATGAATTGGTCCTGAGCAGCGTGCCCACGGCGTGGGCGCGGATGCTCGCTAAGTTGTCGCGATTCGGTCGGCGTTTGGACACCCCACGGGCCGAACGCATGCGCTTGGCTTTGGAGGCTTTGGGGCCAATTTTTGTCAAATTCGGGCAAGTGCTGTCCACGCGCCGTGACCTCTTGCCTGAAGACTTCGCGCAAGAGCTGGCCAAGTTGCAAGATCGGGTGCCGCCGTTTCCCAGCGCGCAAGCGGTGGGCATCATTGAACGTGCCTTGGGGCAAGGCGTGGACACCTTGTTTGCCACCTTTGAGCAAAACCCAGTGGCCAGTGCCTCGATCGCGCAGGTGCACTTTGCGACCCTGCACGATGGGCGCGAAGTGGCGGTGAAGGTGCTGCGCCCCGGCATGTTGTCGGTGATTGATGACGACTTGAGCCTCATGCGCACCATGGCCAATTGGGTGCAGCGTTGGTCGGTCGATGGGCGCCGTTTGAAACCACGCGAAGTCGTGGCCGAGTTCGACAAGTATTTGCACGACGAGTTGGACTTGATTCGTGAGGCGTCCAATGCCGCACAGTTGCGCCGCAACATGCAGGCATTGGATCTGGTCATGATCCCCGAGATGATTTGGCCGCTTTGCCGCGACAACGTCTTGGTGATGGAGCGCATGCACGGGGTGCCGATTTCACAGGTGCAACGCTTGCGCGAGGCCGGGGTCGATGTCTCACAGCTGGCGCGTGATGGGGTGACGATTTTTTTCACCCAGGTGTTTCGCGATGGTTTTTTCCACGCCGACATGCATCCGGGCAACATCCAGGTGTCATTGGCCCCCAAAACCTTTGGCCGTTACATTTCGCTGGACTTTGGCATTGTGGGCACGCTCACGCCCAGCGACAAAGACTATTTGGCGCAAAACTTTGCGGCCTTTTTCCGGCGCGACTACAAGCGCGTGGCGGAACTGCATGTGGAAAGCGGCTGGGTGCCCCGAGACACGCGGGTCGACGAGCTGGAAGGCGCCATTCGCGCCGTTTGCGAGCCCTATTTCGACCGCCCGTTGAAGGAAATTTCGCTGGGCTTGGTGTTGATGCGTCTGTTCCAAGCCTCGCGGCGCTTTCATGTCGAGATTCAACCCCAGTTGGTGTTGTTGCAAAAGACTTTGCTCAACATCGAGGGCTTGGGCCGCGACTTGGACCCCGAGTTGGACTTGTGGTCGACCGCCCAACCGTTCTTGGAGCGTTGGATGAAGGAGCAGTTGGGCCCACAGAAATTGTGGGAGCAACTGAAAAACGAAAGCCCCCATTTGGTCA
This sequence comes from Burkholderiaceae bacterium, assembly GCA_023268425.1. GTDB lineage: Bacteria > Pseudomonadota > Gammaproteobacteria > Burkholderiales > Burkholderiaceae_C > RS62. Next base: position 5,339 of record JALRFN010000393.1, read on the forward strand.
AGATTTTGCCCAGTTTGCCCCGCTTGCTCGCTGACCACTTGCAGCGCCCCAACGAGCCGGGCTTGCAGGCCATGCGTGAGCTGTTGCTGGCACAACAACGCACCCAGCGCTTGCTGGTGCGTGGCTTGTTGGTCTTGGGTGGTGTGCTGATGGGCGTGGTCTTGGTGCAAGTCCTGACTTTTTGGCAAGCCTGGCCTTGAGCTGGACAGCGCGTCAGGCGTGGTTTCCTCGCCCACTTGAAAAGCTGGGCCCCCACCTATAATTGCGGGTTTGCCCGAGTTTGGGCTATTCCACTGCTTTGTTTGTCTTTTTTGAGACTTCACCATGCCCATTTATGCCTATCGTTGCAGCGCCTGTGGCCACGCCAAGGATGTGTTGCAGAAAATGTCTGATGCGCCTTTGAGCATTTGCCCCGCATGCGGCGCCGAGAGCTTTGCCAAACAGTTGACCGCTGCCGGTTTCCAGCTCAAGGGCTCTGGCTGGTATGTGACCGATTTCCGTGGCGGCTCGGGGGGTACCTCTGCGGTGGCCACAGGTGCGGCGGCAGCCGGTGCGACAGCGTCGGCCGAAAGCAGCGCTTCTACCGCCGATGCCGCCCCGGCCGCAGGCTGCGGCGGCAGCTGCGCCTGCCATCCCTCTTCTTCCTGATCGATTTTCATGAGCCGTCACTTGCGCCAATACTTCATTACCGGCTTGCTGGTGTGGCTGCCTATGGCCGTGACGGTCTGGGTGATCACCTGGCTTTATGGTTTGCTCGACGGCATTTTTCGCAATGTCCTGTCGGCCTCCAATGCGGTGTTCCCGGGGCAAGCCCAGGTGGCGCAAATCGCCAACGCGCCAGGCCTTGGCGTGTTGGTGGTGGTCATCGTCATCCT
>JALRFN010000404.1 GCA_023268425.1 Burkholderiaceae bacterium
GTCATCATTTACGACCAAACCTGTGCCACCGAAAAGCGCCGTCGCCGCAAGCGCGGCAAGATGGCCGAGGCTGCGCAGCGTGTGGTCATCAACGAAGCGGTGTGCGAAGGCTGTGGCGACTGCGGCGTGCAAAGCAACTGCCTGAGCGTCGAGCCGCTGGAGACCCCCTTGGGGCGCAAGCGCACCATCAACCAAAACACCTGCAACGCCGACTACTCCTGCCTGAAGGGCTTTTGCCCCAGTTTTGTGACCTTGGTCGGTGCCAAACCCAAAAAGCGCCAACAGGCGCAGGCGCAACACGCGCCGGGGGTCGCCGATTTGCCGACACCGCAGTGGGCTGAACGCCGCGAGCCTTGGGGCGTTTTGGTCGCTGGTGTGGGCGGCACGGGCGTCATCACGGTGGGCCAGATTTTGGGTCAAGCCGCGCACATGGAAGGCAAAGGCGTGGTCACGCAAGACTCGGCAGGCCTGGCGCAAAAGGGCGGCGCGACCTGGAGCCACATTTTGTTGGCCCCCACGCAAGACGACATTTGCACGACGCGCGTGGACATCGCGGGTGCCGACGTGGTGTTGGGCTGCGACCCCATTGTGGCGGCCAGTGGTGAGACGCTGACGCGCATGCGCCAAGGCCGCACCCACGTGGCCTTGAACGCCCACAGCACGCCCACCGCTGCTTTTGTCAAAAACGCCGATTGGCAAAACCCTGCCGAGGCCTGCCGAAGCCGCCTGCAAGCGCAAGTCGGCGCGGAGGCGGTGGCGGCTTTTGACGCCGACGCGGTGGCCACACGTTTGGTGGGCGATTCGATTTTCACCAACCCGGTGGTCATGGGCTATGCGTGGCAAATGGGTTGGATCCCGCTGCAGTTGGCCTCCATCCAGCGCGCGTTTGAGTTGAACGGCGTGCAGGTCGAGCGCAACTGGTTGGCCTTTGAGTGGGGCCGGGTGTGTGCCGCCGATTGGTCGCGCGTGCAGGCTTTGTTGGCGCCGGCCCAAGTGATCAACTTCACCCGCCCGGTGGGCGTGGACGAGTTGGTCAGCCAGCGCGCACGTTGGTTGACCGAGTATCAAAACGCAGCCTACGCCGAGCGTTACAGCGACGTGGTGGCCCGCGTGCGCGCCGCCGAAGCGCAAGCCAAGCCCGGCGGTGGTGACGCGCTCAGCCGTGTGGTGGCGCAGCAGCTTTATCACCTGATGGCGATCAAGGACGAGTACGAGGTGGCTCGCTTGCACAGTGACCCTGCGTTTTGGCAGCGCCTGCGCGAGCAGTTCGAGGGTGACTACACCGTCAACTTCCACCTTGCGCCGCCCTTGCTGGCCAAGCGCAACGCCAAGGGTGAGTTGGTCAAACAAAAGTTCGGCCCCTGGTTGGGCAAGGTGTTCAAACTCTTGGCCGCTTGCAAAGGCCTGCGTGGGACCGCCCTGGACGTTTTTGGCCACACCGAGGAGCGCAAAGAGGAGCGTGCCTTGGTGGAGGAATACATCGCCATCGTGGGCGAGCTGGCCGCGACCTTGAACGCGGACAACCACGCTCAGGCTTTGGAGATTGCCCAGGTGGCGCAAACCATCCGAGGCTACGGCCACGTCAAGGCGCGCAACCTCAAGGCCGCCCGCTCGCGCTGGGAGAGCTTGCTGGGTCAGTGGCGCCAGCCCAAAGCCAAGGCGCAGGCCGCCTGAGGCGGGCCGCCCACAGGCTGAGGGGCTCCCCTCGGGCTGTGGGGGTGTTCACCTGTCCGCTGGGGCGGCGCACACTACAATGCGCCGTTAGTCCGCGCAAGCGTTTGGCGCGAACAAAGGTTCACGACTGAGGAGTATTCAAGGTGTTCATTTCGACTGCTTATGCCCAAACCGCCGCTGGTGCTGGAGATGTGGGTTCCGGGCTGATGAGCTTTTTGCCGTTGGTGTTGATGTTTGGCGTGCTGTATTTCATCATGATTCGCCCGCAAATGAAGCGCCAAAAAGAGCACAAGGCCATGGTCGAAGCGCTGAGCAAAGGCGACGAAATCGTGACCGCTGGCGGCATGTACGGCAAGGTCACCAAGGCCAGCGAAGACAGCCTGACGGTGGAAGTTGCCGCCGGCGTGGAAGTGCGCATGCAGCGCACGGCCGTCAACCAAGTGTTGCCCAAAGGCACCATCAAGTAAGGGTGGGTTTGGCTGCGCGCACGCGCAGCAGCCCCCCGCAGGCGGCGATGGCCGCCTTTTTCGTTTATCGGAGCGCTATCGATGAACCGCTATCCCGTGTGGAAATATGTGGTGATGGCCGTGGCACTGGTGATTGCCACGCTGTACACCTTGCCCAACTTTTTTGGTGAAGCCCCAGCCGTTCAGGTGTCAGCGGCGCGCACCAGCACGCAAATCAACCTCGGCACCGTGACGGCCATTGAGGGCGCGCTGCAAGCGGCCAATCTGAAGCCCGAGGCCGTGCAGTTTGAGGCCAACTCGGTGAAGGCGCGCTTTGCGAGCACCGACCAGCAAATCAAGGCCCGTGACGCCATTGAGCACGCATTGAACCCCAATGCGCAAGCGCCGGGTTACGTGGTGGCCCTGAACTTGGTGCCGCGCACGCCGGCTTGGTTGCAAAGCCTCAACGCCGCACCCATGTATTTGGGCCTGGACTTGCGCGGTGGCGTGCACTTCATGTTGCAAGTGGACATGAACGAAGCGGTTTTGAAAAAGCTCGACAGCATGGCCGCCGATGTGCGCACCACGCTGCGCGACCAGCGCATTCGCCACGGTGGCGTGCGCCGCAGTGGTGAGGCCTTGACGGTGCGTGTGGGCAGTGCAGCGGTGGCCGATGAGGTGATTCAGGCCGTGCGTTTGGCCTACCCCGATTTGCAAGTGGTGCAAAGCAGCGACGCCGAAGGCGTGTTGGTGCGCATGGGCTTGTTGCCCAAGGCACGTTTGGAGATTCAGCAGCAGGCGCTCAAGCAAAACATGACCACGCTGCACAACCGCATCAACGAGTTGGGCGTGGCCGAGCCCGTGATTCAGCAGCAAGGTTTGGATCGCATCGTGGTGCAGTTGCCCGGTGTGCAAGACACGGCCAAAGCCAAAGACATCTTGGGCCGCACCGCAACTTTGGAAGTGCGCATGGTGGACGAAAGCGCAGAAGGCCGCGCCGCCGAGGCGGGCACCAGCGCCGTGCCGTTTGGCTCAGAGCGTTACTTTGACCGCCAAGGCCGTCCAGTCATTGTCAAACGCGACGTGGTGTTGACCGGTGACAGCTTGAACGATGCGCAGCCCGGTTTTGATGGCCAGACCCAGGAACCCGCCGTGCATCTAACGCTGGACGGCAAAGGCGCGCGCATTTTCAAAGACGTCACGCGTGACAACGTCGGCAAGCGCATGGCGATTTTGTTGTTTGAAAAAGGCCAAGGTGAAGTGGTCACCGCGCCAGTGATTCGCAGCGAAATCGGGGGCGGTCGCGTGCAGATTTCGGGTCGCATGACGACCACCGAGGCCAACGACACCGCCTTGCTGTTGCGTGCGGGCTCGCTGGCGGCGCCCATGGACATCGTCGAAGAACGTACCATTGGCCCCAGCTTGGGCGCAGAGAACATCGCCAAGGGCTTTGACAGCGTGACCTACGGCTTCTTGGTGGTGATCGCGTTCATGTGCGTGTACTACATGCTGTTTGGCGCCTTCTCCAGCATTGCCTTGGGTTTCAACCTGTTGATGATGGTGTCGGTGTTGTCGATGCTGCAAGCCACCCTGACCCTGCCGGGCATGGCGGCGATGGCGCTGACGCTGGGCATGGCGATTGACGCCAACGTCTTGATCAATGAGCGCATCCGCGACGAGTTGCGCGGCGGCGCCAGCCCGCAAGCGGCGATCAACGCGGGCTATGACCGCGCTTGGGGCACGATTTTGGACTCCAACATCACCACCATGATTGCGGGCATTGCCTTGTTCTTGTTTGGCTCTGGCCCGGTGCGCGGCTTTGCGGTGGTGCATGTGATCGGCATCATGACCAGCATGTTCTCGGCGGTGTTTTTCTCACGCGGTTTGGTCAACCTTTGGTATGGCCGCCAAAAGCGCCTCAAGTCCTTGTCGATTGGCACGGTGTGGAAGGCCGGCGCCGCGCCGAAAACTTTGGCCGATGGCGAGTAAGGAGCAGACACATGGAATTCTTTCGCATCCAACGTGACATCCCCTTCATGCGCCACGCCCTGGCGCTCAATGCGGTGTCGCTGGTCACCTTTGTGTTGGCGGTGTTCTTTTTGTTCACGCGTGGGCTGAACCTGTCGGTGGAGTTCACCGGCGGCACGGTCATGGAGGTGGCTTACACACAGCCGGCCAACGTCGAGCAGGTGCGTGGCGTGCTCAATGGCTTGGGCTACACAGACGCACAAGTGCAAAACTTCGGTACCGCGCGTGACGTGCTGATGCGTTTGCCGGTGGCCGAAGGCCAGACCTCGGCGCAGCAAAGCGAGCGGGTCTTGACAGCCTTGCGCGCGCAACACGCCGACGTGAGCTTGCGCCGCACCGAGTTTGTGGGCCCGCAGGTGGGCGATGAGTTGGTGGAAAACGGTTTGATCGCGCTGGGCTTGGTGATTGCCGGCATCATGTTGTATCTGGCTTTCCGATTCGAGTGGAAGTACGCGGTCTCGGCCATCATCGCCAACATGCATGATGTGATCATCATCCTGGGTTTCTTCGCCTTCTT
>JALRFN010000160.1 GCA_023268425.1 Burkholderiaceae bacterium
CGTCGAGGACGGCAAGCGCTCGGGCGTGGCGCTTGACCATGGTTTCACCAGCATGGTGTTCGAAGCGGCGCAGCCCGTGGCGCGTGAGGCCATGGAGTCGCTGTTGCAGCAGCTTCCGGCAGGTGCCTTGCGCGTCAAAGGCTTTGTTCGTTTGAGTGAGGCGCCTGGCAAAACTTGGTTGCTGCAATCGGTCGCTCAACGCTGGCAATGGTCCCCAGCGCCCAGTGGCACACACGCCCATCAACTGGTGGTCATTGCGTGGTCAGACCAGGTCGACGCAGCCAGCGTGCAACAGGCTTTTGCACGGTTGGGTCTGGTCAGCGCAGGCGGGTGAGGGCGAGCCCATCGCCCCCACTGGCATGCAGGTGCGCCTCCTGCGGCTTGTATGATTGGCTCTACCCTTCAAGACGTCGCCGCCTGGGCGCTGCGGCGATAACCTCAGGGGAAGCCTCATGAAGATCCACGGACGCTGCCATTGCGGTCAAATTGCGTTCACCGCCTTGATCGACCCGCAACGTGTGGTGGCCTGTCACTGCACGGACTGCCAGACCTTTTCGGGTGGGCCGTTTCGGGCCTCGGTCGCGGTCGCAGCCGACCAAGTCCAGATGCAAGGCCAGGCCACCGAATACGTCAAGACCGCGGACAGCGGCAACGCCCGCGTACAAGGCTTTTGCGGCACTTGCGGTACGCATCTTTATGCCACTGCTTTGAACGACCGCAGCACACTGGGCTTGCGTTTGGGCTGCGTGGCTGAGCGTGCACAACTGCCGCCGGTTGGGCAAGTCTGGGGCCAATCTGCGATGCCGTGGTTGCCCGAATTGCCTGCCACGCCTTGTCACTTGCAGGGGCCGGCCAGTCGATTGCGTGGCTGAGTTCGCGTTTCGGCGCGGGTGTGAGTGATCTCGCGTGTACCGACCCAAGCGCTTTGCCTGGGTCGATGCCTTGCCCTTGACGCCCGTGGGCAAGATCGAACAACCCAGCTTGCGCGCACCGCACTGGCTTGGACGTGAGCGTCAGATCTAAGGCCCGGTCCGGGCGATGTTGCTGAGTTGGCTTACTTGGCTCACTTGGCCGAGGGCGGCGGGCGGTTGGTGGCGTGGTGTTCGACGCTGGGGTCAATGTGTGCCCACGACACTGCACTGTCGGTCCAAATGTTCATGGCGATGTGTGCGCCGTTGGAGTCGTCCAGTGAGCCCGCTTTGAGCACGGTCATCTCGGGCATTTGCTCACGGCGGCTGAACAGCGAGCTGCCGCAGTTGCCGCAAAAGTAGCGAAACAAGCGGTTGCCACTGGCGGCGGTGTCGACGTACATCTTGGGCTCGCCCTGGGTGAGGCTGAGTTGATCGCTTTTGATCACCATGTTGTGGCTGCAGGCCGCGCCAGCGGTCTTGCGGCAGTTCACACAATGGCAGGCAATGATTTTGTCCAGTGTGCCTTGCACTTGGTACTGCACTTCGCCGCACAAGCAGCCGCCGGTTTGGGGAGTGGTCATGTTGGAGTTCCTGAGGGTTGGGTTGGTGATTAAAGCGAGCCGGGGAGCCGGCGTCAATCACCTGTGCCTCACGTAGAGTCGTTGTTCGCGAAGTGGGATCGGCTTGGGCGGGAGTGGCTCCGCTTGGGCCGATGCGCTTGGAGCCTGAGCTCCTCTGCGGCTGAGCGCGGCGCGGTTTGAGTTGCTCACCTCAGGCCGGCCCGGCGCTGAAATGGGCTTCGCCAAAGCGTGTGCGATGTTGCGGGCATGCGCACAAATGCGTGGCACGGCTGCCGCGGCGTGGCGCCCGCCGTGCACCAGCGCCGTGCCTGTCGCCCGGTTTTTGTGCGCAGTGGCTTGCCTTTGACCCGAATCGCCCTTGGCACAGGCTTTGCTGAGTAGAGTGCATCTTGAATACAAGTTTGTATTTCAGATGATCATCTTCAGCAAAGAAAGGTTCGGATCATGAAAACAGGTCAGTGGAATCGCCGGGAATGGTTGTTGAGCGCAGGGGCCATGGGCGCGAGTGCGATGGTCATGCCATCGCGTGTGTTGGCGAAATCTGCGGTCACCGTGGGCTTCATTTACGTGGGCCCCCGCGACGATTATGGTTACAACCAGTCACATGCCGAGTCGGCTGCCGCACTCAAGGCCATGGGCGGCTTCAATGTGGTGGAGCAAGAAAACGTGCCCGAGACCCAAATCGTGCAGCGCACCATGCAGGGCATGATCTCGCAAGACGGCGCGACTTTGTTGTTCCCCACCTCGTTTGGCTACTACAACCCCCACGTGGTCACGGCGGCCAAGCGCAACCCCGATATTCGCTTTGCGCATTGCGGTGGTCTCTGGAACAAAGACAAAGACCCGCGCAACGCAGGCAGCTATTTTGGCTACATCGACGAGGGTCAATACCTCAACGGCGTCGTCGCCGGGCACATGAGCAAGTCCAAAAAGCTGGGCTTCATCGCCGCCAAGCCCATCCCGCAGGTGCTGCGCAACATCAACGCCTTCACCATGGGCGCGCGCTCGGTGGACCCCAAGATCACCACCACCGTGATCTTCACCGGCGACTGGTCGCTGCCCGTCAAGGAGGCCGAGGCCACCAACAGCCTGGCCG
>JALRFN010000067.1 GCA_023268425.1 Burkholderiaceae bacterium
GGACGCGGTCTTACTTGGAGCGACAAAGCCGACGCGGTGGGCTCTACCTCGGCCATCTTGCATGCGGCCAAGACCATGGCCGCAGACACCTTCATCGTCGCCACGGACCAGGGCATGATGCACAAGCTGCGCACGCTCAACCCCGGCAAGACCTTCATTGAAGCGCCGACCGCTGGCAACAGTGCGACGTGCAAGAGCTGCGCGCATTGCCCGTGGATGGCCATGAATGGCTTGGCCGGTGTGGCCCAGGTTTTGCGCACTGGCACCAACGCCATTGAAGTCAACCCGGCGCTGATCGACCGCGCACGCCTGCCGATTGAGCGCATGCTCAACTTCACTGCAGCGCTCAAGGGCGGTCACGACGCGGGTGCGCTGGTGCCCAACATCGGCGCGGCCTGAGCGACCGCAGTGGGCTTGGTCCCACACCCGAGTGGGTTGGCGTTTGTAATTGAAAAGCGTTAACCTTGCGCGCATGAAACATGTGCTTTGGCGGTGGGTTTTATCGATTTTGTTGGGTCTCGGGCTTGCGGGTTTGGGCGCGCAGGCGGCCGAGCTTGCGGCGCCGATTTTCAATTTTCACGTGGTGCAGACCGACGCCTCTGGCCAAGCCACGGTCTACCGCAGTGGCCAACCCAAGACCGATGCCGACTGGGCTTATTTGCAACAGCGCGGTGTGCGCAGCGTGCTCAAGTTGAACCGCCATGACGCCGAGGTGGACGCTGCCCAAGAAATGGCGCAAGCCCAACGGCACGGCATCCGCTTGATCCCGGTTTACATGCAACCCGAAGACTTCCCCCACAACTGGAACCTGTGGGCACACCCAGACGAGGCCACCCTGATGCGTGCCGTCAAGGTTTTGGAAGACCCTGCCAATGCGCCAATTTTGGTGCATTGCGCACACGGGCAAGACCGCACGGGGCTGGTCGTTGCGGCCTACAGTGTGCGCAACAAAGGCTATTGCAAATCCACTGCCGTAGCCGAGATGAAGCACTACGGCACCAGCCCGTTTTTGCGCGGCTTGCAGCCCATGGTGATGGGGCCCTTGCTGCGTGAGCCGCCCCAGTGCAAGACGCGCTTTGTGCCCCAATGACGCTCGCTGGAGCGCGCCTCAGTGGGGGGCTGACTTGTGCCATGATGGCGCCCCTTCAGGAGCCGCGCCATGTCATCACCACTGCCCATTCGCCAGCGTGTGCTGGATTTGCAAGCCTCTCGTATCCGCGAGGTCGCCAACGCGGGCCTGGGCCGCAGCGACGTGTTGGCGTTTTGGTTTGGCGAGTCGGACGAGGTCACGCCCGCGGTGATTCGCGATGCGGCGGTGGCCAGTCTGCAAGCCGGTGAAACCTTTTACAGCCACAACCTGGGGCTGCCAGCCTTGCGCGAGGCCGTGGCGCAGTACACCCGAGCACAGCACCCGCAAGCCAAGGCCATGGACGCAGGGCGAGTCGCCATCACCTCAGGGGGCGTGAATGCGCTGATGTTGGCGTGTGAAACCTTGATCGATGCCGGTGACCATGTGGTGGCGGTGACCCCGGTGTGGC
>JALRFN010000131.1 GCA_023268425.1 Burkholderiaceae bacterium
CCAGCGCATCGCGAAGATCATGTGCGCTGCGGCCACTGACCGCGCCGTGGTTGGCAACCGCCTCCAGCCGGTCGTGGGTGTTGACAGCGTCCACCCCGGTGGCCAATGCGTAGACCCTGGCCAAGTCGACGATGGTGACCAAGCCCCGGTGTTTGAGGTCTACTGTTTTTCGCCCATCTTGACCGCGCTCGGTTTGAAGTTGTCCCAACCAACCGATGGGAGGGCGGTGTTGCATCGCATTTCTGACCAGGTGCGATAAGAAGATGCCGTTGTGCTGCGCTTTGTTCAAAATCTGTGCACGCAGGGTCTGCAAGAGGCTGGTGTCTCCAGCAATGGCGCGCAAGTCGAAAAACACGCTGGTGTACATCAAGGCCTTGGGTTCGGGTTGCTCAATCCACTTGGTGAACAAGGCTTGCCAATCGCGCAGCGGCAGGCGCCAACTGTCGGTCATGGCCATCATTTCGCCGGGGCAATAGACATAGCCGCAAGCGTCCAAGCCATCGCAAACAAAGGTGGCCAGGCGTTTGAAGTAGTCACCATGCAGCGCCTCATCGAAGGCGTCATCGATGATCATGCAGTTGTCTTGGTCCGACTTGGCGGTCTGCTCCATGCGCGCTTGGGAGCCAGCCGCCACCCACACAAAGGGCACCGGGGCGTCGCCCAAAGTTTGCTCGGCCAATTGCAACAAGCGAATCGTCACCGCGTCGGTGATGGACGTCACGATGTGGCCCACGCTGTAGGCCGATGCGCCGGATTCAACCAAACTGCGAACCAGTGGCAAGACCCGCGCGGTGATGGCCGCGATGCCCTGCACCTCGGTTTGCTTGTAGATGTCACGTGCAAGAAAAACCGGCGATGTGCTGAAGCGCTCGCTCAGACCCGTTGCCGTGATGATGCCCAAAGGCTGCTGGTCCTTGACCACGGGGATGTGGTGGATGTTGTGGCGAGCCATCGTGATGAAGGCTTCATAAACCGGTGTGTGGTGTGGCAGGGTCAACACCTGACGCGTGGCGATGTCGCCCACAGGCTCGTCGACAGACAGGCCACTGGCCACCACGCGGTTGCGCATGTCTCGGTCTGTGACGATGCCCCAAAGCACCCCATCTTCAACCAGCAAAATGGACGAAGTGCTTGCCGCTTGCATGCGTTGTGCCGCTTCGCGAATGCTCTCGCGAGGTGAGCAGGTCGTGGCCTCGCGCTTGATCAGGTGTTGCAGCTCTTGGGTCAACAAATTCCAGGTGCTGGATTCGGGGGCAGCGGTCATGGGGTGGCGTTTGGTTGGGAGGAGAACTGGCGTTGGCCCGGATGGCGTACTTGAATTGTCACCGCTACACTGACCATAGCGCTTGATGTGGCGCAGATTTGTGAGGAAAACGAGTGCTTTGGGTTGAGTTTTCGATGTCGCGAGCGTCCGTGTGATGGCCTCAACGCGCACCATGGATGTGTCTCAGCGTCGCCAGGGCCATTGGCGTGACAACCGCCGCCTGACAGGCTTGTTGCTGCTCGTGTGGGCCGTGGCGACCGTGGTGGTGGTGTATTGGCCGCAAGATTGGGGGGCGACCGCTTGGTGGGGACCCCTGGGCTTTTGGCTGACGGCTCAAGGCTTGCTGTTGCTGTACTGGGTGTTGGTGGCCCTGTACGACTGGCGCATGAACACCATTGATCGGCGTTGGGGCTTGGAAGACACGGAGGCACCGCTTGACTAGTCCGGCCATGCGCCAGCGCTTGCGCCATTTGTACCTGATGTACGGCCTGGCCTTTGTGGCTTTGGTGCTGGTGCTGGCGGCGTTGGAGCAAATGGGCTTGCCCCGCGCGTGGGTGGGCATGGCGTTTTTGCTCATCACCATGGCCACTTACGCGGTGATTGGCATCGTCAGTCGCACCACCGACGCTGACGAGTATTACGTGGCAGGTCGCGCCGTACCGGCGCTATACAACGGCATGGCCACGGGCTCGGACTGGATGTCTGCGGCCTCGTTCATCGGCATGGCTGGCACGCTGTACATCAGCGGCTACGCAGGCCTGGCTTTTGTGTTGGGCTGGACGGGCGGATTTGTGCTGGTGGCCTTGTTGCTGGCGCCTTACCTGCGGCGTTTTGGGCAGTACACCATTCCTGATTTTTTGGCGGCGCGGTTTGGCGGACGCCTGATCCGTTTGGTGGGTGTCGTCGGCCTGATTTTGGTCTCGTTCACCTACGTGGTGGCGCAAATCTATGGGGTGGGCTTGATCACCTCGCGTTTGACTGGGGTGGCCTTCGAGTTGGGCGTGTTCCTGGGCTTAGGCGGCATTTTGATTTGCTCGTTCTTGGGTGGCATGCGGGCGGTGACCTGGACGCAGGTGGCCCAGTACATCGTGTTGATCGTGGCCTTTTTGATTCCCGTGATCGCTTTGTCGGTGAAGCAAACCCACAACCCCTTGCCCTTGTTGTCTTATGGCGAGCAATTGGCCAAGGTCAGCGCCAAAGAGATCGATCTGATGGTGGACCCGCGCGAGTTGGCGGTGCAGCAAGCCTATGCCGAGCGTGCACGCCGCTTGGAAGCCATGCTCGAAGCACCTTCGCGCACCTTGCGCGAACTCAGGCAACAAGCCGAGCGCAAAGTCTCGGCTTTGCGTGCACAGCGGGCACCTTTGGAGGAGTTGCGCCAAGCTGAGCAAGCGCTGGCGCATTTGCCACGCTCGCCCGAGGCGGCTCGCCAGCAATGGCAGGCCGAGTGGGCAACCGCGCAGCGCAAAGCCCAGCCGTTGAATGGCATGACGCGGCACGCCCAGCGCTGGCGCACGCCGACCGATCCAGATGATCACGGGTCGGTGGCGGTTGAACAACGCAATTTCATGGCCTTGGTGCTGTGCTTGATGCTGGGCACCGCGGCCTTGCCCCATGTCTTGGTGCGCTACTACACCACGCCCAACGTGGCACAAACGCGACGTTCGGTCACTTGGTCGCTGGGTTTCATCCTGCTGCTGTACTTGGCCGCGCCAGCCTTGGCCGTGATGGTCAAGTACGAAGTCTTTTACCAACTGGTGGGCACGCCGCTGGATGCCTTGCCCAGCTGGGTGTCCGCGTGGTCGAAGGTGGATCCCAGCTTGTTCCTGAATCCGTGACCTGAACCTCAAAAATCCCCACTTTTCCTATTGAAATCAACGACTTGGCCCTCATGTGGTCTTCACCCAGCAGGTGACGACCACATGACCGACTTTGTAATCAAACAATTGCCCTACGACCTGAGCCACCAAGCCGGCTTGGCATTGATTGGGAAGTATCTGAAGCGCATCAACCTCAACGCCCTGGTGGACCGGGCCTTCCCCGTGCGCTCTGGGGTGGCCAACAGCGACATCTTCAAGAGCTACCTCGGCCTGCTGTGTCTGGGCAAGAACGACTTCGATGCCATCGAAGGCCAGCGCAAAGACGCCTTCTTCACCCGCGCACTGGGTCTGCGGGCCGTGCCATCGTCTCCCACCCTGCGCCAACGCATGGACTCGCACGCGGCCTCGTGGTTTGACTTGGTCGATAACATCAACGCCGCCGTGCTGGGCATGAAAATCGGCGGCAAGCCGGTGGACTTCGGTGTGCTGCCCTGCGGCTATGTGCCGCTGGACATCGACACCTTCGCCATGGACAACAGTGGCACCGCCAAAGAGCATGTGGGTCGCACGTATGCGGGGGTCGACGGCTACTGTCCACTGGCGGCCTACCTGGGCACGCAGGGCTTTTGCCTGGAGCTGGCCCTGCGCCCTGGTACACAGCACTCGGCCAGTGAGACCGAATACAACATCGAGCGCGTGCTGCCCCTGGCGGCCAAGCTGACGGCTTCGCGCATCGGTGACCAAGCCGCAACCCCCTTGCTGTTTCGGGCCGACTCGGGCTTTGATTCGGCCAAGCTGATGTGCGCCATTGGCCACCACGCCAGCGCCCTGGCGCGCGAGATCGCCTTCATCATCAAGTGGAACCCGCGCAGCACGCCCGTGGAGAGCCTCGCGCAGGCCAAGGTGGCCGATACCGGGGCAGCGTGGGAGATGCTGCGCGAGGGCAAGCGCCAGTGCGTCTGGAGTGAGACTGTGCAGGCGCGTCACGGGGAGCAGTGCCTGGCCGTGCGCCGTATCTATCGGTTGACCGAGCGCACCATCGACAAACGGGGCCAGCAGATGCTGCTGCCCGAGTACGCGCTGGAGGGCTGGAGTACCACCTTGCCCGAGACCTTCGAGGCGCCTCAGGTGATTGCGCTGTACGCCGACCATGGCACGCACGAGCAGTTTCATTCCGAATTCAAGACCGACATGGACCTGGTGCGCCTGCCCTCGGGCAAGTTCGACACCAACTCCCTCGTGTGTGCCCTGGCTGCGGTGGCGATGAACTTGCTGCGACTGGTGGGCCAGCACACGCTGCATGAGCCGGATTCGCCGGTGCGCCATGCGGCGCAGCGGCGAAGAATCCGCACCGTGATGCACGAGCTGATGTTCAAGGCCGCGCGCATGGTCCACCACGCCCGCCAGTGGGTGCTGGGCTTGGGCGCCAACGACACGGCGTTTGCGGTGTTCGAGCGGCACTGGCGGGCGCTGGACAGCGCCTGAGGTATCCCCGAGACCCAGCCACTCGGCTGGTCTGCTCAACTCAAAACGATGAAATGGGCGGGCGGCCAGGTCTTGGTGCGCCCAGTCTTCGTTTGCCTGCCCGCTGGGCGGGGGAAACGTGCCGTTCGAGGGTACCAAGGCAGACATGGAGAGGGTGCCGGTTAGGCGTTGAAGGACAAATCAGGCGCCAGGACTGGAAATCGACCTTTGTGCAGATGGATTCGGTGGGATTCCAGGTCTGCGGCTATTGGGGTCACGGATTCAGGAGCAAGTGAAGCGCGAGCGTGCACAGCAACAGCTGAAGCGAGCCAAACAAGCTGTCGCCAACGCCAACCAGTTGACAGAGAGCGCTGCGCTTCACATTTACCGCGTCGTCGTGTCGCTTGATGGCGTCACCTGCAACACGACAGTTCACGCTGATGGGCAGGTGCAGGCTTGGAAGTTGGCTCAACACCTGTTTGGCAAAAGTGGCGTACTGTCAGTGCGTTGAGCTCGCAAACTTGCAGTGTTTGATCGTCCCGTAACTGGACGATGAGCAACGCAGCTTAGCTGGGGTTATCTCAATGCCCCGCCAAATTGGACGGATTCAGGTAGGCAACCCAAATGAATGGCAGCACACTTGCAAGTGTCGTTAACAAAGCAGGAGTGAGTTATGTCGTCAGTGTTGAGTGGTTTGAAGATTGTGGCAGCAAGCAAGCCACATGCTTTACCCGTTGTTGTTCGTCGTCGTAATAAGTTGATTACTCGTCTTAATCAGCAAAGAGAGTTAGCTAATGCGAAAATCAATGACGAAGTGTATTTGCCTAAGCGATTGCGTTCCTTTATCGATAAATCAACTGGTGAGCGATATGCTAAAGAAGTGCCAGTCCGTATTAAGAGTTGGTGGTGGATTGGCGAGCAGGGGCAAGTGTTGCTTCAGGTGAAGTATGGAAGTCGTGTGATTGAATTTTTCAAGGGTAAGTCAGCCATTGAAATACAAAGTGAGAACCAGATTTGTGATGTTATTGATGCTTTAATAACAGCAGTAAATAATGGAGAGTTTGATGCTCAGTTAGAAAATTTAGGAAAGCAGTTGCGAGATGGCTTTAAGCGATGATTAATGCTTTATTCGTCTGCTTTGGAGTAAGGCTATATTCTGCTCGCTGGATACAGTAGATGCGTAGTGATTATTGATCACTTCAATACTGGTGCGCGAATTTCTTGCCAGTGTTAGTAGATCAATGCCTTGCCCATAGAGCAATCTAAAGGTGATTGCACTATGACGCAAGCTGTATAGAGTTCTATTTTGTCCGTGCGGTCCAATGCGAAGATCGTTAATGTCCATTACCCATTTGAAAAAGTAAGACATTACAAATTGTGCATAATTCCTATCTCGTAGTTGCGGGAAAAACAGATAATCATCAGGTCCCGCTTCTCCTTGTTGGGAGTGAATATTTTTGAGGTGCTCGTATATGCGAACTGCGGGTTGTAGCGTGACTATGGGTTTGTTGTGCTTTTTTGTTTCAGGTAGTGATAGTCTAAGATAAGTGTTACTGTTACGAACAACTTCAACGTGCTTATGCTTTAATGTTTTTAAGTCACTGGGTCTTATGAAGCTATTCACCATAAATCCAATTATCCATGCAACATCTTCACGCATGAAATAATCAGGAGCCCGTAATTTAAAGTGCTTCTTTTGAATTCCAACGGTGGCGGGGTGTTGCTGCCCCCTTAACTGTCGCGCTGTTCTTAGTAGTTTCCAATATTCCGATGGAGTAAATGCTCCGCGCGGAGTTGTGACTACTTTGACTTTTGGGAATGCGGGTGGTGCATCAATGGTGCCAATTTTCTGTGCATGAGTCAGTATTTTCCTAATTATGACGAAGTATTGACTAACAGATATGCTTCCAAGCTTGTTGCTTAAAAACTGGCTGAATTCGCATAGTCGTTCATACGTGATATCTTTGGGGTCAAGTTTGCCCCAACGTGGAAGTATGTATGTATCCAGTCTGTTTTGCATCACCTGAACTGATCTGTGTGAAAATTCGCCACGTGCTACGCGAGATTTCTCATTAGCCATTACTTGCGCGGCAAGCGCAGAGAAGGTATGACTGGGCTTTGTTCGTGTTTCTTCATCGTCCAGTAACGAGACGATGGGTAATCGGTTTTGTGTTAGGTGTATTTTTGCGGAAAGCTCTTCGTAGAACCGCTTGGCAGCAATAATCGCGACGCGGAGAGATTGAGATTTTGATGATCGTTTATGTGTTTTTCCGCTCATCCAACAGCGGATATGCCAGTATTTACTGGCGGCTATTTTGTATACGACGAGTTTTGTTGGATAGCCTGGTATTGGTGTGATTGTTGACGGTATGGGAACGGTTCGATCGCGTTGATTTGACTTAAATTGATGATCGTTTGCAGCGTGTAAAGTTGAAATATCAAACATCCAGTTAGCATAATGTTGTATGCCAAGCTGTCAATATTTTTGATGTTTTCAGCAAATTTCTTGCACGCTATTTTTTCCGTAAACGAACCGTTATCTGTGCAAGATTTCCATTTGAATATTTTGTTGAATTTGCTCCGCAAAGTTGTATACAGTGAGCTATACAACAATGGACAAAATTCTTATGGGCGATGTATGGCGTGTTAAAGGCTACTTTGCGGCACTCTATTTCTAAAGTTCTAAATTGTTGCTCTGGCTGCAGTCGCCGCCACCACCGCTTCCTTCGCTCAAGTCACCCTGTACGGTAAAGTCGACCTGAACATGGGCAAAGCCATCGGTCAAGCCGGCTCTGCCACCATGCAACAAGCCTCTGGCAGCCGTTGGGGCTTGAAGGGTTCTGAAGACCTGGGCGGCGGCTTGAGCGCCAGCTTCCAATTGGAGCAGCGTTTCACTCCTGATGACGGCGTGACCTCTGGCGCATTCAATGGTCGTTCTATCGTCACTTTGGGCGGTGGTTTCGGCTCTGTGAGCCTGGGTCGTGATTACACGGCTGGCTTCTGGACCCAATTGGCTGGTGACGTGTACGGCTGGGACGGTGTTGCTGCGAACGTGGGTTCGACCGGTGTCGGCGTGCACAACGTGCGTTTCAACAACGTCGTGAACTACAGCTCGCCTGCATTCAGCGGCTTCAAGGTCATGGCTTCTTACGGCGTGAAAGAAGGCACGGCAACCAACGCTGGTACTTCCTTGGCATTGTCCTACGCCAGCGGCCCTCTGGCTGGTAGCGTTGCTACCGAAAAAGGTCTGACCGGCGCCAAGTACACCGGTTTCAACGTAAGCTACGACTTGGGCATGGCTAAAGTTAGCCTGAACTCCGCAACGGGTAAGCCCGCTGCTGGTGGCAAGAACAAAGGCATGACCTTGGGCGCCGTTGTGCCCATGGGTGCGATGACCGTCAAGGCTTCTTATGGCACTTTGAAGGTCAACGACGTTACCGCGTCGCAAAAGACTTCTTTGGGTATGCGTTACGCTTTGAGCAAGCGCACCGACCTGTATGCCAACATGGCCAACGACAGCAAAGCTGCTGCCAACAAGTCTGGCTACGAGTTCGGCATCCAGCACAACTTCTAATTTGAAGCCGTCGATAGACGGTTGATGATTAAAAGCACGAAAACCCGCTGTGGCGACACAGCGGGTTTTTTGTTGTTTGGAGCTTCGGGGTGGCGGGCGCACACTGCCAAAGTTAATGCCTTGGGCATCCATTGGCCTTCTGACGGGTGACGCTAGATTCATAGCCTATGAATCGGTCCGACTACAAAAGTCTAGAGGGTGTCAGGCAAAATTTTTAGAAAAAAAAGTAGTACTAAAAATATAATAAAAATGTTTCAAATTAAATTTTATAGTATTTTTTTTTAATATTTTGTTACATTAGGCGAGTGTTCGGCACCCGTGGACTCGCATGCCTTGGTATCAAAAAAAAACCCGCAGCATTGCTGCTGCAGGTTCTTATTCACGTTCTAATCAAGCGCTGATCGACGACAGCGCGGTGAGTTTAGAACGTATGGCGAAGACCCATGCTTGTACGTGTTGTCTTCGTATTTTCGACTTTATCGTAGGTGCCAGTTTTGAAATAAGCCGTTGTGCGCTTGCTCAAAGCGTAAGTGGCGCCAACAACGACATCTGTGCCATCGCCTTTAGTCACAGCGCCTGTAGCGCTAATATTTTCAACTTTGTTCTTGCCGACCCCAGCCATCAGGGTCACAGCCCCGAGAGGAACACTAACGCCCAAGTTGGTCTCTTTGGCTTTGCTCTCGGTAGTCAGGCTAACGTCCTTTTGTTCAGAACCCGAGGTGTGACCGAAATAAACCTTAGCGGCCCCCAAATCGTAGGTCGCTGCAACTGCGACGCCCTTCGTCTCGCCCTTTACTGCGCCAGTAGTCGTTTTAATCTTGCCGTAACCAACAGCAACCATAAGCGGCCCTTCGGCATATGTTGCGCTCAAGCCCAGGTGATTGTCTTTGGTCTCAGTGAGGTTGGTGCTGTTGTTGTTGTTTGTGAACATGGCATCCACTTTGACGCCGCCAAAAGAAGGCGAGGTGTAGAACAGCGCGTTCGATGCGCGCACACCGTCAGCATAAAGAGTAACCGTCGTTGCCCCCGTTGTACCGAACACATCAGAGCTGCCAATGACGTTGAACAAGGGCGTGTAGCTACGACCCATGCGCACTTCACCAAAGCCACCGGACAGCCCCAAAGTACTGTTACGGCCTTCAGAAGTCTTCATAAAGCCTGTGTCCAAATCCAGATCCCACTCTTGCTTGAACGAGGCTGTCAAGCCGCCGCCCAAATCTTCCGACCCTTTAAGGCCGATCAAACCTGTCGACAAGCCGTCTTCATTCACCAGGTTGTTGCTTTTTACCCAAGCCGATCCAGAGGTGACCTTCTGTTGGTTAAGGCCAACGTCGACGCGACCGTACAAAGTGACTTGAGCGAAGGAAGCGCTGGTGGCGGCGACTGCAGCCAGAGCATCTACAGTCGACGCACATCTACAGTCGCATTTCAGGTGGGGGTACGCGCATGAATGTGACGTCATTACCGCGTTGGAGCGTGTCGAAATCCACCCTCGGAAACGAGTTGGATCAGGTGGTCGCCAAGGTCGATGGGGGGCCGGTCGCGGTCTTGGACGGGTGGCAGCCAGTGGCTTACATGGTTTCGCCGGAACAGTGGCAGCGTCTGTTGGCGCTGGAGGGGGTGGCGCCAGTGCCGAACGTGACCACCGCCGAGGTCATGGCGCGGGTGTCGTTGTCACCGTATTCGATGGCGATGTTGGCCGGGCGCTTGGCCGAGCAAGAGGCGGCTCGGGCGCGGCGCGGCGAGGTTTCCGATGCGTCTATTCAAGTCTTGCGCAACCGCCTCAAAGCACACGTGTTGCCCGCTTTAGGCGAGTGGGATGTGCGCAAGATTCGCCCGCGCACGCTGGAGGACTTTCTGACCCGCTTGCAAACGGCCGAATTGAGCAACGTGACGATCTCGCAATACATGGTGATCGTGCGCAAGGCCATGAAGCTGGCGGTGAAACTGGGTTGGATTGACCGATTGCCCGAGTTCCCGGCTGTGAAAACCCCGGCAAAGCCCAGGGCGATGATCGCGGTGGGTGAATATCGGCGTCTGGTGCAAACGGCACAACGTTTGCTGCATTCGGGCCAAGAGGCGCCTTGCATCAATGCAGAGGGCGAAGCGGTGCAGGCGCGGTTTTGGGTCCCTGAGGCAGACCGGGTGCTGCAATCCGACGTGGTCGCGGTGATGCGTTTCATGGTCAATGCCTTTGTGCGTCCGACCGATGTCAAGGTCTTACAACACAAGCACATCGAAGTGGTGCGTGGCGCCAAGACGTATTTGCGACTGAACCTGCCAGAAACCAAAAAACACGTGGGCGCAGTGGTGACCATGCCGGCAGCGGTGCGCGTTTACGAGGCTTTGTTGCGCCGCGCCAAGGCCTTGGGCGTGGGCGGGCCAGACGATCATGTGTTTTTGCCTCACCACCATGACCGCAACTACGCCCTGTCGTTGTTGGGCTTTTGGTTCAAGTGGGTGCTGCGTGAGGCGGGCGTCTCTGAGGTCGACGCCACAGGCGGCAAACGCACTTTGTACAGCCTGCGGCACAGCGCCATCATGTACCGCTTGATGTACGGGCAAGGCATTGACATGTTGACCCTGGCACGCAACGCGCGCACCTCGGTGCCCATGATCGAGCGCCACTACGCCTCGGCGCTGACGGGCGAGATGAACATCGATTTATTGCACAGCCGAAGGCGTCGGTGAAGTGCCCGGCTTTGTGCTGGCGATGCGCAGCCGTGGTGCGCAGGGCGCTCAAGCTGTTGCACTTATGCACCAAAATGAAAGAAAAACGAGTAGAAACCAGAGAAACAAGACTGTGCACGTATATTGCTGTCTATGTCTTGTCCCGACACGTTGGTGTCATCTTTTAGGAGTAGAGAAATGCAAGCAACAAAATCCCTGATCGCCTTGGCCTGTGTGGGCTTGATGGCTGGTGCCGTTCAAGCCGCGGAGGTGTCTTACAACCTGGGCGTGGTGTCTTTGTACAAGTCCAGCGGTGTGGATCAGGACTATGACAAAGCGGATGCGACGGGCGCGCCGTTCAATGAGGCTGTTCGCCCCGCAGTGCAAGGCGGTGTAGACGTCGATTTGGGCAACGGGTTTTATGTCGGCAACTGGAACTCGACGGGCACGTTCGAAAAAGCCAACTTGGAAATGGACTTGTACGGCGGCTACGCTGGTGAGTTGGGCAACGGCTTGGGTTACGACGTCAGCTACGCGCACTACGTTTACCCCGGCATGTCGTCTTGGAACGGTGGTGAGTTGGTGTTCAAAGTGAGCTACGCCGGTTTTGGTGTCAAGTTGACCAACGGCCTCAATGGTTCTACCAAGGCCGCCAATGGTGATGCCAAACAGCGTTTCGCCTTGTCCTACGACTACAGCGTGAACGACAAAACCTCCCTGAACGTGACCTACGGTAAGCGCAACAAGGCTGGTGGTGATTTCGCCGATTACGCAGTGGGCGTGTCGTATGACTTGGGTGCCAGCACCACCTTGTCCGCAACCTACTCGGGCGCAACGAAAAAAGCTGAAGCCGACGGCGGTGAGCGCAACAACCGCTTGGTGGTTGGCGTGAGCAAAGGCTTCTAAGCCCCTCTTTCGCTCTTTGCCGATGGCCCGCATTTGCGGGCCGTTTGTTTTGTTACGCCTGGTTCAGGCGTAACGCTTGCTGCGCAAATACTGCTTCATGTCTTTGAGCTTGGGGAGCAGCTCGGCGCTGTCCAGACGAAGTGCGACCAAGGTGGCGAGCACGTCAATGACCATGAGGTGCAGCAAGCGCGAGGTCATGGGGCTGAAGCGGTCGTAGCCTTCGGGGTGGTCGGCGGCGAGGTGGATGTGGGCCGCAGAGGCCAGGGGTGAGCCGCTGCAGGTGATGGCGATGGTGGTGGCGCCGTGTTTGCGCGCGATGTCCGTGGCGTCCATCAAGTCTCGCGTGCGGCCCGAGTTGGACACGACGACCAAGCAATCGCCAGGGCTCATCATGCTGGCGGCCATGACTTGCATGTGCCCGTCGCTGTAGGCGTTGGTCGAGACGCCAAGCCGAAAGAACTTGTGTTGTGCGTCTTGCGCAACGATGCCGGAGTTGCCAGCGCCAAAGAAGTCGATGCGGCGCTTGGACTGACAACTGGCGATCAGTGCCTCAGCGGCTTTTTGCATGGCACCGGATGACGCGTCATTGCGGTACTTCAAAAAAGCCGCGACGTTGTTGTCGATAACTTTGACCATGACGTCGCTGACCTTGTCGTCCAAGTCCACGCTGCGGTGGATGAAGGGCACGCCCTCACTGACGGTGCCCACCAGCTTGAGCTTGAAGTCCGACAAGCCGTCGTAACCCATGCTGCGGCAAAAACGCACTACGGTGGGCTTGCTGACGTGCGCGCGCTCAGCCAATTCGGTGACCGGCAAACTGGCAAAGGCGCGGGGGTCGGCCAAGACCAAGCGGGCAACGCGCTGCTCGGCGGGGGCCAGCGAATTAATGGAGGCTTTGATGCGATCGAGCATGGCAGGTACAATGTAACTTTGTTTCTGAATTATTGCCCAATTCTTGTAACTTGTCTTGCCATGAATCAACTCGACGCATTGAAACAATGGACCACCGTGGTGGCCGACACTGGTGACTTCAAGCAAATGGCGGTGTTTCAACCGCAGGACGCGACCACCAACCCTTCGCTGATCCTCAAGGCTGTACAAAAGCCGGAATACGCGCACCTGTTGCAAGAAGCCGCTCAACAGCACGGCCACGCGGGCGTTGGCGCGGTCATGGATCACCTGTTGGTGCGCTTTGGTTGCGAGATTCTGCGTTTGGTGCCGGGCCGGGTCTCGACCGAAGTCGATGCACGCTTGAGTTTTGACACCGCAGCCACGGTGGCCAAAGCGCAGGACTTGATGGCGCTTTACGAGGCCCGGGGTGTGGCGCGCAGCCGCGTGCTCATCAAAATCGCGTCCACCTGGGAAGGCATTCAAGCCGCGGCGCAGTTGGAGCGCGCAGGCATTCGCACCAACCTCACGCTGTTGTTCTCGTTCGTGCAAGCGGTGGCCTGCGCGCAGGCCAAGGTGCAGTTGATTTCTCCGTTTGTGGGTCGCATTTATGACTGGGCGAAAGCCAAGGCCGGCGCGAGTTGGGACGAGCAAGCCATGGCCGGGGCGAATGACCCGGGCGTGCAATCGGTCAAACGGATTTTTGATTACTACAAGAGCCAAGGCGTTGCGACCGAAATCATGGGCGCTAGCTTTCGCAACGTGGGTCAAATCGTGGCCTTGGCGGGCTGTGACTTGTTGACCATCAGCCCCGATTTGTTGGCGCAGTTGACCAGTGCTGATGCGCCGATCGTTCAGGCCCTGGACGCACGACAAGTGCCAGCCCAAGCAACGGTGGTCTTGGACGAGGCGGCATTTCGCTTTGGGCTCAACGAAGACGCCATGGCCACAGACAAATTGAGCGAAGGCATTCGCGCTTTTGTGAAAGACACGCTGACGCTGGAGTCTTTGATTCAACAAGCCATCACGGCTTGAGTGCGTTCAGGGTTCAGAGTTGAATCGCTGACTGATCAGATGCGGCCAGGTCGATGCCGTCTGGCTTTTGGGGTGCCAGGCTGGCCGCGTAGGCGCGCAGGCCTTGGTTTTCACGCGCTTCGATCCACGCCTGGGCTTCGTGCACTTTCGCCATGCACGACTCGTGCTGTGCGTGGCCCACAATCAGCCCCACGATGATGGGCAGCACGCCGCCTCCAGCGGCCAGCACGGCGATGTTGTTGGCCGCGGCGCCAGTGGCCAAGCCCGCGTTGGTGCACAGGGTTTTGGCTTTTTGCTCCGCGCTCAGTCGCGGGTCGTTCAAGGCGCTGGAAAGCAAGCGCTGGCGAAGCAAGCCCACGGCGATCAAGCTCACCGGGTCAGGCGATGCGCCCAACAACGGGTTGAGCTCAGTGGCACCAGCAGCGAGCCCCGCTGCGGTGGAGGCGCCGTCAGCGGCCAGACCGAGACTGGCTGAGCGGGCTGCTTGGATCAAGGCTTCAGATTTCGCATTGTGTGCATCAGGCAGGTAACTGCTCACCACAGCTTCCAGGTGATCGTTGCGGCGGTAGATGTAGCCAATGACGCGTTTTTCGCATTGGCCTTGGTTGCATTGCAGGCGATAGGCTGGTTTGGCGCCAGGCATGTTGCGGATGATCTCGCCGCGTTCACTACCGACCTTGCCGTACACATATGGGCCAGGGTTCAACACCGCCGCATGCGCTGCCGCGCATAAAAATGAGGTGCTAATGATTAATTTTTTTGTGATCTGAGCGAAAGTCATTTGGAATCTCCCGCGCAATGTGCCCTGATTGCGCATGAATTCCATCGTAAAAAACAGCTCTGGATTCACCAATTCGGCAAAAGAATCCAATTCCGCTTTTTGAGACAGCGTTAAGAATTAACCTCAAAGTGGAAACGTGAAATTTTTTGTAATACTTCGTGGCCGCGCTGAGCAAGCTGCCGCTGCATAGTCGGGCCGAGTCAGTACCGAGGCCTCGGATGAGGCCATCGCCTTCGACAAATCTGATGTAGTACTTGGTATTTGCGGTGCAATGAAGCAATAAAAAACCCCCTTTGAATTTCTCCAAAAGGGGTTTTGAGTTCGCCAATCAATGGCGAAAGCGGGTCGAATGTGACCGGCAATGACTTACATCATGCCGCCCATGCCACCCATGCCACCCATGCCGTCCATGCCGCCGCCCATGGCCGGCGCATCGTCCTTCGGCAATTCGGCCACCATGCACTCGGTCGTCAGCATCAAACCAGAGACCGAGGCCGCGTTTTGCAGCGCGGTGCGGGTCACTTTGGTGGGGTCCAAGATACCCATTTC